>VAZQ01000112.1 GCA_005883115.1 Alphaproteobacteria bacterium
ATTCCCACCCGGTACGGCGACGAGGTGACGATCGAGACCACGATCACCGCGCTGCGCCGCTCGAGCTTCGACGTGCAGCACCGCTTGTACAAGGACGGCACGCTTGCGGCCGAGGGCTTCGAGACGCGGGTATGGGTCGAAGGCGATCCCGCCAAGGGCACGATGAAGGCAAAGTCGCTGCCGCAAGCGGTAATCGCGCGGCTGGCCCAGAAATGATTATATACTTGAGGGGTGAGGGCTCGCACTGCGCGAGCTCGCGCCGGTCATCGCCAGGCTGCCGTCCGCCGCAAAGCTCGCCAGCGCGCCGGCGGGATGCTTGGCCCAGGTCGCGACCGGCAGCGGGCCGCACACGAGCATGAAATAGTCGTAAGCGGCACGGCGGTCGCTTGCCATGATGAACTGATAGTGCAGGCGGAAGAAGTTGAAACGGATGCGCCAGTAGAAGCGCCGCGACAGCATGTCGCCGAAGCGCACCTTCCAGATCAACGGATTGCAGCGCTTGCCCGCAATGCGAGCACCGATGCCCTCGACCGGATCGAAATCCCAGAAGTTGAGCACGTCGGCGCGCGACTGCGCATCGATCCACGGGACCGAGGCCTCGACCGCGAGCCGCGCGAAGGTGGCGCGCAGGCTTTGCGCCTTGGGATCGAGCGCCGCTCCCGGCGCGATCGAGCCGAGCGTCAGCAGGACGAGCGGGGGTCCCAGGCGGCCGATATCGGGATCGAGCTCGAGCGCGCGCACGATCACCGCGGGCGCCATTGCGCCGCCACCGCTATGGCCGATGACGATGACCTCGTCGGCCTCATTCGCGCGTACGGCGGCGATCACGCGCTGTGCGCAGGCCTCGATCAGAGGATCGAAGCCGGTCGCTTCCCCGCGAGCGAACTCGCAAAGGTAAGGCCAATGGTTGTTGATCTGAATCAGGAACCACCGGTCGGCGAGCGGCCGCAAGCTTATGAACATCGCGATCGCAACAGGCGCGGCGATGACAAGCTCCAGCCAGCCGGGCAAGGCGAACGCGCGGGTGATCGCCACACCGACGATCCATGCGCCCCCCGCCGACAGCGCGATCCAGGCGATCAGCATCAGCTGGAAATAAATGAGCACCAGGCCGAAATAGGCCGACGCGCGCAGCACGCGGACCAGCGCTCCGCTGAGAATATAGTCGAATGCCCAAGCGATGGCGCGCAGGATCTGGCGCGCAAGCGGCTCGGCCATGTTCGCACGGATGAAGTGCTCCTGGCGCAGGAAGTCGTAGCGGGTGATGACCTGCCAGTTCGGACCCGATGTTTCGATGGTCCAATGCGCGAAAGTCTCTGAGTCCAACGCGAGCTGGCCGAGCCGCGTCTTAAGCGGCCAGATCTTGAGGAAACGCGCCAGGCTGCGCTCGAACAGCCGGTGGTAGCCCTCGGCGCCCTGCGGGTCGTAACCGCTGACATAAAAGACGTGCCGGCGTGCGACCAAAGGTGGCTCTGCGCGCTTATCAACCACGAGGGCTCCTTACATCGCGGTCGTGTCCCGGGCGCAGCGCAGCGTGAAGCGAAGCGCAACGGTGCGCTGCCGACCCGGGACCGTTGCGGTCCGTAACGGTCCCGGGTCAACGGTGCCATAGCGCGTCGAAGACGCGCGTAAACGCGCTTTTGGCTGCGCAAGCGCTTCGCGCTGCACCGCATCCGGGACACACGGCTCAAGGTTAAGAACCACGAGAACCCGCCGCCGCTTCGATGATGGTCATCGCGGGATGTTTGGTCGGTATCGTGCGCGCCAGGTGCAGGCCGGCTTTTTGGAACAGCGCCGCGTATTCTTCGACCGTGCGCTCGCGCCCGCCGCACAGCAACATCACTTGCAGATCGAGCCACCGGCCCGGGCCCGGGCTGTCATCGGACGGCAGAGGCGCTTCGAGCACCAGCACGCGCCCCTGCGGCTGCATGGCGCCACGCACATTGCCGAGGATGCGCACGCAATCTCCGTCCTCGTAGTCGTGCAGGAGATGGCGGATGAGATAGACGTCACCCCCGGCGGGCGCCGGGGTCGTAAAAACGTCCGCACTCACGAAGCGCACGCCGGGAAGCGGGCCGCCCTCCCCTCGTTTCGCCGCGGCAACGGCTTCCGGCATGTCGAACAGGGTCGCATGCAGGTTCGGCCAGGCGGCGAGCACGGCCGACAACAGCGAGCCATTGCCGCCGCCGACATCCACCACGTGTTCGAACGACGAGAAGTCGTACGCCGCGACGATCGCCGGCGTCTCCGGCCCGTGCACCTCGAGCATCATGCGATCGAAGCGGCGGGCCTCGCCGGGATTGCGCGCGAGCCATTCGAAGAACGGCGCGCCCTTGAGCGCCTCGAAGGCGGTGCGCTCGCCGGCGAGAGCGTCGTCGAGATGCGTCCACATGTCGGCGAAATAGTCGTTGAGGAAGATTGCCGTGGTGCGGGTATTGTTCGGCGAATGCGAGCTGAGCAGCCGACCGAGCGGCGTGAGCGTGAAGTGCCCGCGTGTCGGCTCGGTCACGATACCCAGCGTCGAGAGCGCACGCAGCAGCCGATAGAGGCGATCGGGGATAAGGCCGCGCGCCGCGGCAATCGCAGCGTGGTCGGCAAGTCCATCCTCCATCACATCGGCGAGCCCGAGCCGCGCGAAGGTTCCGACCGCGCGCGTGACCCACAAGCTGCTCAGCAATTGCAGCATCTTCTTGTGCAACAATGCCGGAGAGATGTCCGTCTTCTTGTCGCTCGTGATGTTCACGATTGAGTTCCGCCACACACCCCGGCCGCGGGGACGCTCCGCATAGACCAATTCGACGAGTGAGGCTAGGACGCGCTGCCGCGAGAACCCTCGCCCCGCGGAGCGGCCGCTTCGCGGGGCCAGGGAAAGCGGCTCACTTTACAGTTCCGATCACTTCGGGCTCAATGCCGGCAAACACCGCTCGGCGGGCACAAATTTCGATGAGGAGGAGACGATGCCAGCGCGTCCAAGCAATCATCCCTTTGCCGCAGCGCTCGCCGCGGCCGGGCTGCTGATCGCAGCGTCGGGCGCACTCGCGCAGGACAAGACCTTCGAGCTCAAGCTTTCACATTGGGTGCCGCCGACCCATCCGCTGCAGAAGGCAATGGAGGAATGGGGCGCTTCGATCGAGAAGGCGTCGAACGGAACCATCAAATCGAAGGTGTTTCCATCCCAGCAGCTCGGCAAGGCGTTCGACCATTATGACATGGCGCGCGACGGCATCGCCGACCTCACCTACGTCAATCCGGGCTACCAGCCCGGCCGCTTTCCCATCATCGCCGCCGGCGAGTTGCCGTTCCTCGTCGGCGACGCCAAGGGTGGCATTCGCGCGGTCGATACGTGGTATCGCAAATATGCGCCGACCGAGATGAAGGACGTGAAATACTGCTTCTCCTTCATCCTCGATCCGCTCACTTGGCACTCAAGTAAGAAGAAGATCGTGGTGCCGGGCGACATCAAGGGAATGAAGGTTCGGCCCTCGCAGGCGACGGTGGCCGCTTGGGTGACGCTGCTCGGCGGCACCAACGTGCAGGCGAGCGCGACCGAGGTGCGCGACGTCATGGAGAAAGGCGTGGCGGAGGCGGTCACCTTCCCCTGGGGATCGGTGCCGCTGCTCGGCGTCGACAAGGTGACGAAGTATCACATGGACGCGCCGCTCCACACCGTCACCTTCCAGTGGCTGATGAGCCCGCGCACCTACGCCGCCATGTCGGCGGCGCAGAAAAAGGTGATCGATAATCACTGCACCACCGAGTGGGCCGGCAAGTTCGCCGACCCGTGGGCAGATTTCGAGCACGCCGGCATCGCAAAAGTGAAGGCCGAGCCCGGGCACGAGGTC
>VAZQ01000113.1 GCA_005883115.1 Alphaproteobacteria bacterium
TCCGGCGGAATCCTCCCCGCGTCGATGGGTGACCTGCCGCTCGACTTCGGAACCCTGGAGCAATACGGCTGCTTCGTGGGGTCGCACGCGGTTGTCGTCCTTTCCGACAAGGACGATATGAAAGCGGTGGCGCTCAACCTGATGCGCTTCTTCGAGGACGAAAGCTGCGGCCAGTGCACGCCGTGCCGGATCGGAACCGAGAAGGCGGTGAAGCTGATGGCGACCGGTCCCTGGGATAAGGCCTTATTGACGGAACTGTCGGATGCCATGCGCGACGCCTCGATCTGCGGGCTGGGCCAAGCGGCGCCCAATCCGCTGATGAGCGTGTTCAGGTATTTTCCGGAGGAGCTGGAGAAGCCGCTCGGGACTTGGTGATGAAGATGCTGGCCGCGCCTCATGGTTCGAGACGCCGGGCTTTGTCCGGCTCCTCACCACGAGGCGGACCGCAAGCCCTCATCCTGAGGAGCGGGCGTAGCCCGCGTCTCGAAGGATGAGGACAAAGGGCAGATGGTGATGCGATGAGCGGAAACGCGGGCGGCAAGCCCAACACCTTCGGCATCGACGGGCGCGAGGTCGACATCCGCGCTGGCGAGACGATCTTCCGCGCCGCGCGCCGCCTCGGAATCAAGCTGCCGCACCTGTGCTACTTGCCCAAGCCCGGCTACCGCCCCGACGGCAACTGTCGCGTCTGCATGGTGGAGATCGAAGGCGAGCGCGTGCTCGCAGCAAGCTGCATCCGTACGCCGACGCCCGGCATGCAGGTCAAGACGCAGACCGATCGCGCAAAGACGGCGCGTCGCATGGTGCTGGAGCTGTTGCTTGCCGATCAGCCGCCCAAGGACATGGCGCGCGATCCGCAATCGGAATTCTGGCAGACCGCGGAGCGGCAAAATGTCGTCGTGAGCCGGTTTCCCCGCCACGCCGCGCCCGTTCCCGACCGCAGCCACCCGGCGATGGCGGTCAATCTCGACGCCTGCATTCAGTGCAATCTCTGCGTCCGCGCTTGCCGCGAGGTGCAAGTCAACGACGTGATCGGCATGGCCGGCCGCGGTTATGGCGAAAAGATCGTATTCGATTTCGACGACCCCATGGGGGAATCGACCTGCGTCGCCTGTGGCGAGTGCGTGCAGGCCTGTCCGACTGGCGCGCTGATGCCCGCAACCCTCCTCGACGAGGCGAATGTGCGCACCCAGTTCCCGGACCGCGAGGTGCACAGCGTGTGCCCGTATTGCGGGGTGGGATGCCAGCTCACCTATCACATCAAGGACGACCAGCTCCTCTATGTCAGCGGCCGCAATGGGCCCGCGAACGAGAACAGGCTTTGCGTGAAGGGCCGTTTCGGCTTCGACTATGTGAGCCACCCGCATCGCCTCATGCAGCCGCTCGTGCGCAAGGATGGGGTGCGCAAGCACGCCGCGGATGTCGTCGATCCGGCCAATCCCTGGACGCATTTCCGCACCGCCACGTGGGAGGAGGCGCTCGACCGCGCCGCCGCCGGGCTCAAAAGAATCCGCGACCGCGACGGCTCGCAGGCGCTCGCTGGCTTCGGCTCGGCGAAGGCCTCGAATGAGGAGGCGTATCTCTTCCAGAAACTGGTGCGTGCCGGCTTCGGGACCAACAATGTCGACCACTGCACGCGGCTCTGCCACGCGTCCTCGGTCGCGGCGCTGCTCGAGACGATCGGCTCGGGGGCCGTCACGGCCACCTTCAACGAGTGCAAGAATTCCGACGTCATCATCGTCATCGGCGCCAATCCGACCGAGAACCATCCGGTCGCCGCCACCTTCTTCAAGCAGGCGGCCAAACGCGGCGCGCAGCTCATCGTCATGGATCCGCGCGGGCAGGCGCTCAAGCGCCACGCCACGCACATGCTGCAGTTCAAGCCAGGCACCGACGTCGCGATGCTCAACGGAATTCTCAATACGATCGTCGGCGAGGGGCTTTACGATCGGCAATACGTCGAGGCGCAAACCGCAAATTTCAAAGCCTTCGCCGAGCACATCAAGGATTTCACGCCGGAGGAGATGGCGGCGATCTGCGGCATTCCGGCCGATACGCTGCGCACCGTCGCGCGTACCTACGCGCGCGCGGAGTCGGCCATCATCTTCTGGGGCATGGGCATATCGCAACATGTGCACGGTACTGACAATGCGCGCTGCTTGATCGCGCTCGCCTTGATCTGCGGACAGATCGGCCGTCCCGGCACGGGACTGCATCCGCTGCGCGGACAGAACAACGTGCAGGGCGCCTCCGATGCTGGCCTCATCCCGATGTTCTATCCGGACTATCGCTCGGTGGACGATCCTGAAGTCCGCGCCAGCGTCGAAAAGGCCTGGGGCACTCGGCTCGATCCCAAGCGCGGTCTCACGGTGGTCGAGATCATGAAGGCGGTGCATGCGGGCACGATCAAGGGCATGTACATCCTCGGCGAGAATCCGGCGATGTCGGATCCCGATCTCAACCACGCGCGCGAGGCGCTTGCCGCCCTCGAGCATCTCGTGGTGCAGGACCTCTTCCTGACCGAGACCGCGGCATACGCCGATGTGATCCTGCCGGCCTCGGCCTGGCCCGAGAAGGACGGCACGGTCACGAATACCAACCGACAGGTGCAGCTGGGGCGCCGTGCGCTGCCGCTGCCGGGCGAGGCCAAGCTCGATTGGTGGATCACCCAGGAAATCGCGCGCCGCATCGGACTCTCCTGGAATTACCGGCATCCGAGCGAGATCTATACCGAGATGGCCTCGCTGATGCCCGCGCTCGATAACATTTCTTGGGACCGCATCGAGCGGGAGAGCGCGGTGACCTATCCTTCCGATGCGCCGGATAAGCCCGGCCGCGATGTCGTGTTCGGTGATCGCTTCCCCACCCAAGACGGCCGCGGCAAGCTCGTGCCGGCAAAAATCATCCCGCCGGACGAGCAGCCCGACACCGAGTTCCCGTTCGTGCTTTCGACCGGCCGCCAGCTCGAGCACTGGCATACCGGCGCGATGACCCGCCGCGCCTCGACGTTGGACGCGCTCGAGCCGGGCGCGGTCGCCAATGTTTCGCGCGGCACCATCGACAGCCTCGGCATCAAGCCCGGTGACATGATACGCGTGACGACCCGGCGCGGCGCCGTCGAGCTTGTCGCCCGGCAGGATGACGCCATTCCGGACGGCGTGGTGTTCAT
>VAZQ01000114.1 GCA_005883115.1 Alphaproteobacteria bacterium
AATCGCCTTGCCACCATGCGCTGCCGATTGTGTAGGAGCGCATGCTCAGCCGCATGCCGAACTGGAAGATACGGGCAAATGGGCTGGCCGATGGCATTCCGATGACCAGCGTTTGCAGGATCCCAAGGCTAGGATCGATCTGCATGATGCGTACGAGCTTTAGGATCAGGTCCACCGTCATGACGCTGTCGGCATCGAGCATTATTGCGAAATCGTGATGCTTGCCCCAGCGCGCGCAGAAATCTCCAACATTTCCGGCTTTGAAACCGACATTGTGGGAGCGACGGCGGTATGTCAGAGCGATCCGGTCGCGCCATGATCTCGCGAGCGTCGCAAAGCATGCGTCCTCGGCGGCGGCGATCTCATTGTCGCTTGTGTCGCTCAGCACGTAGACATGGAAGCGTTTGCCGACGGCGCGCGCAGTGAGCCCCTGCAGCACCGGCTCCAGCATGCGCGCGATGCGTTCCGGCGGCTCGTTGCGGATGCACACGAGGATCGCGGTCGATGCAGTAATCGGCTCGTCGCCGCACACGCGACCGGCAACCGGCAGAACCGCCGCCGCCGGATCGCGCGCAAAGCGCATGATCAGAAGACCGATGGCCGCGTTCCAGAAGCCGATCACGTACCAGGGCAGCGTCAGCGCGAAAAGCACGACCAGGAGGAGATCAATTGCATCCAAGCCGCCCGGCGACAGCGCAACGATGGCAAGCCAGATCAGGCCCGCCATTGTCATTCCGACACCCAGGAAAAACAGCGCCGGACGGCGGCCAGGCAGGGCAGTGGGTGCAGCGGCGGTGATGAGCTCGTCGCGAGAAGAACGGTCGAGCATGAAAGGACTTTGTATGGACTTACGAGCGGTTTTGACAATATAGCGGCGAGCGTTCAAGTCCAATGCGGCAGAAGGCGTGAAGGTGCTAGCGTTAAGAATCCGCGCGCCGGAGTCTACCGTAGGAACGAGAAGCAAGAACCAAGATGCAGGGCAAAGCGCTCTGGTATGTGGCGCCCGGCCGAGCCGAGCTGCGCGAGGAGACGGTTGACGCGCCCAAGGCTGGCGAGGTCCAGGTCCGTTCGTTGTTCGGGGCGATCAGTCGGGGCACCGAACGGCTCGTCCTTGCCGGCCGAGTACCGGCAAGCGAACACGAGCGCATGCGCGCGCCGTTGATGGCCGGCACCTTTCCTTTTCCGGTGAAATACGGCTACGCGACGGTAGGGCAGATCGAGGCCGGCTCCGCCGAACCGCGCATCGTTTTTAGCTTGCATCCACACCAGAGCCTTTTCACCGTATTGGCGGACGCTGTGATTCCCGTGCCCGAGCGCGTGCCCGCGCGGCGTGCCGTGCTCGCTGCGAATATGGAAACGGCGCTCAACGCGCTGTGGGACGGCGCGCCCGGCCCCGCCGACCGCATCGCGGTCGTGGGCGGGGGGCTCGTGGGGCTTTTGATTGCCTATCTGTGCGCGCGATTGCCGGGGGCCGGGGTTACGGTGGTTGATATCGCTTCCACGCGTGCCGAGGTCGCGCATCGGATCGGCGCTGACTTTGCCGACCCAAATGCGGCGCCCACGGACTGCGATCTGGTCTTTCACGCCAGCGGCACCGCCGCGGGTCTTGCAACTGCGCTACGCCTTGCCGGCGATGAGACGGCCATCGTCGAACTGAGCTGGTATGGAACCGGCGAGGTCGCGGCACCCCTCGGCGAGGCGTTTCACAGTCGACGCTTGCGGCTTGTATCCAGCCAAGTCGGAAGCGTCGCGCCATCCCACCGCCCACGGTGGACGCGCCGCGGGCGCCTCATGGCGGCGCTTGCGCTTCTCGAGGAGCCGGTGCTGGATATTCTGGTGGGTTCCAGCATAGCCTTTGACGATTTGCCGGCGAAATTGCCTTCGATTTTGGATTACGAGCCCGAAGGGATGTGCCCATTGATCCGCTACCCTGCGGCCGATGAAACCTCCTGACGCCAGGAAGTCCCGTGTACGCGGTTGAGGTCTCGGACCAAATCATGATCGCCCATTCGTTCCGGGGCGAGCTATTCGGCCCGGCGCAAAACGTGCATGGGGCGACGTTCGTCGTTCGCGTCGCATTTCTTGCGGACGATCTCGATTCCCACGGCGTTGTGGTCGACATCGCGCGTGCCCGCGAGATGCTTGGGAAGGCCCTCGCGCCGCTCAACTATCGCAATCTGGATGAATTGCCGCAGTTCAAGGGGATCAATACCACCACTGAATTTTTGACCAGGCATCTCTTCGAGCACTTCGCGGCTGCGGCGCGTGCGGGCCAGCTCTCGATCAGGGTGACGGTGGCGGAATCTCCGGTCGCACGTGCTTGGTACGAGGCCTCGTTGTGGTAAAAGAGGCCTTCTTTGCGGTGCCAGGCGATCTTGCCACCCCGACCGGGGGCTACGCCTATGATCGTCGCATCCTTGCGGAGCTTCCGGCCCTTGGTTGGCGAACCAGCGTGGTCGAGCTTGGTGACGGTTTCCCTTATCCCTCGGCGCAGGCGCGGACCACGGCCTGTGCGCGCCTGTCCGCACTTGTGCCCGGACGTCCAATCGTGATCGATGGCCTCGCCTTCGGCGTTTTGCCGGAGGCCGCGCAGGCGTTGTGCGCAAGCCATTCGTTGGTTGCGCTGGTGCATCATCCGCTTGCCCTCGAATCGGGCTTGAACGCAACCCAGTCTGCTTCCTTGCGAGCAAGCGAGCGCGCCGCGCTCGCCTGTGCGGGGCACGTCGTTGCGACGAGCGCGACAGTCGCCCGGCTGCTCGTTGAAGATTATGGCGTCCCGTCCGGCCGGGTCAGCGTCGTCGAGCCGGGAACGGATCGCGTACCGACCGCCCTGCGTCACGAGGGAGATGTCGTGATGCTGCTCGCGATCGGCTCGGTGATCCCGCGCAAGGGCTACGATGTGCTGGTTGCCGCGCTAGCCCGACTGACGCATCTGCCGTGGCGGTTGGTGATCGCTGGCGATTGCGAGCGTGATCCGCAAACCGTCCGGCAGGTTAACGCGGACATAGCGCGTCTCGGTCTCGGGGGCCGCATTACACTGCTCGGCGCCGTCGCTTGCGATGAGGTTGCGCCACTTTATGCCTCGGCCCATCTCTTCGTGCTGCCGTCACGGTTCGAAGGCTACGGCATGGCCTATACCGAAGCGATCGCCCATGGCCTGCCGGTCGTGGGCACAACGGCCGGCGCTATTCCGCAGACGGTGCCGCCCAGTGCAGGGATGCTTGTGCCCCCCGATGATGTGGAGGCACTCGCGGCGACGTTGCAACAGCTCATTTCCAAGCCGGAGGAGCGCGAGCGTCTCGCCGCTGGCGCGCGGGCCGTCGCGTTCCCATCGTGGAGGGAGCAAGCGGCTTTATTTGCCCGAATGCTGGAAAACGTCGGATGAGCGAGTATTCCGCTGAATGGCTGGAGTTGCGCGAACCCTATGATGTGGTCGCGCGGAACGCCGTGGTGCTCGATACCGTCGCCGCTGCATTCGCTGGGCGAGCGACGATCTCAGTTGTCGATCTCGCCTGTGGCACCGGCGCGACACTGCGTGCGGTGGGACCGCATCTTCCCTCGCGCCAGAACTGGACACTGATTGACCACAGTCTCGCGCTGCTGGCGCTGGCATTGCCATCCGCGACCCCGGCGCGTGTGACGGTAACCACCACAGCGCTGGATCTCGCGCGCGACCTCAAGCTCGCGCTCGATGGTCCGATCGATCTTGTGACCACCTCTGCTCTTCTCGATCTTGTTTCTCCCGCATGGCTCGACCGTCTCATCGCGGAGGTGGCCGAGCGTCGGCTGCCGTTTTATGGCGCGCTGACCTATGACGGCCGCGCCGTTGCTGAACCGGTCGTGAGCCATGATCTCGAACTGCTGACTGGATTCAATCTCCATCAACGGACCGACAAAGGCTTCGGTCCGGCGCTTGGCCCGACGGCCGCCGCGCATGCCGCCAAGCGCTTTGAAGAGGTCGGTTACGCCGTGGTGCAGGGCCACTCGGACTGGATGTTCGGCCCCGATGATCGGGCCATCCAGGATGCGCTGTTTGCTGCCTGGGCAGATATCGGCCTGCTGACCACGACGTTATCGCCGGGCCAAATCGCAGAGTGGCTGAGTTGGCGGCAGTCGTATCTAGCCCAAGGCCGTTCGAAGCTGCGGGTCGGTCACGTCGATATCTTTGCCCAACCGATCGGCACCCGCTGAGCACTGAGGTCGCAGTCCAGCAGCACATCGCCACCCAGACTGTGAGCGCGCATGGGCGCGCGCATAGCCTGATCCAGCCGTTCGATTGGCGGCAGCGTGAGACTCGCTCGTCCGGCGCCCAGGATGATGGGGGCAACCAGGATATGCAGGCGGTCGAGACAGCGTGCCGCGAGAAAGCGCGAAACCGTCTCGGCCCCGCCTTCGATCAGAATGCGCCGGAAGCCGCGTGCCGCGAGCGCGGCGATGATGGCACCAGGGGCAAGCTGGCCGTCTTCCGCAGGAATCCGCACGACCTCGACGCCACGGCGGGGCGCGGGTGTCTTGGCCCCAGTGATGACGAGCCGGCGGATACCGTCAGCCGCGAGTACGCGTGCCTTCGCTGGCAACCGACCATTGGGGTCGATGACGACCCGCGCAGGGTTGGGCCCCTCGACGCGGCGCACCGTCAATTGTGGATCGTCTGCGATGGCCGTGCCTACCCCGATGACGACGGCATCGACCAGCGCGCGCAGCCGGTGCAGATGGATCAGGCCGGGCTCGCCATTGATGTAATGGGATTGTCCGCTCGACGTTGCGATGCGCGCATCGATCGACTGACCGCACTGCCCGACTAAAACGAGATCGTCGATCGCACCTTCGCGCAGCGGTCCGAACACATCCTCCCACGGCTGCGGCAGGGAACTACTGACGCTGCGGAACGTTCTCGGTACCGGCGCCCACGAAGCGTCGCCTGAGCCATGTTGAAGGCCGAGAGGTTCGTTGCGATCCGGTTTGGCGGGGCGATCCGCCATCGTCAAATATCTCCTTTGCGAGCGTGCTACAGCGTGCCATGATATTTCGCCATGAAGTGCGTGCAAACGCGTGCAATGAAAAAGATTTCGGGAGCGGAATAAACTCCACCAAATCGCGTTCTTATTCGGTTGATGTGGTTTGTGGTGGCGCGGCTCAAAGCTGCGTGAGTGATATGGCTGGGAGTAGCATGTCGGGCCTATTTGGCGTGCCCACGCAAGTTGCAGTGGAGCGGGGCCTTGCCGAATTTCGCTCGGGACGGCCGGTCATCGTGACGTCGGGCAAGGAAAGGACGCTGGTCCTGCCGGTCGACGGCATGACCGACCAAGGACTCGTCGCCTTTAGGCAATTATGCACGCCCGCGCGGCCTCGCCTGCTCGTTACCGCACGCCGCGCGCGTGCCCTCGGGCTCAACGCCGTTGGGCCAACCGGTTTGGCCATCGGTGATGTCCACGATCGGGCGGCAGTTTTCTCGCTTGCTGCGGACGCGCAAGTCACCCGCCACCTCGAGGTCGCCCCCAGCGGCGAGACGGCATCCGCCGCTATCGAGCTCGCCAAGCTCGCGCAGTTACTCCCCGCCTTGCTCTTTTGCGAGGCCGGAACACAGCCCGCACATGCAAACGAGGCACCGCTTGTGACGGTCGCAGCCGATGCGGTCGCACAATTTCGTCACACGGCGATTGCGTCGGTGGCGGTCGTTGCTGAAGCAGCTATCCCTCTCAACGGTGGCATCCCTGCCCGTTTCGTAATCTTCCGCGATGTTCTCGGAGGCACGCCGGTCGCGGTGATTGTGGGACAGCCGGATCTCGGGCAACCGGTTGCGGTACGATTGCACTCAGCTTGCCTCACGGGAGACGTGTTTGGCTCTCGGCGATGCGATTGCGGAGATCAACTTCGGCTCGCTCTGCCGCAACTCGCGCAGCATGGCGGCGGCATCATCCTTTACTTGGAGCAGGAAGGTCGTGGGCTTGGGCTCGCCAACAAGATCCGGGCTTATCAGCTGCAAGAAGCGGGGCTCGACACCGTCGACGCCAATACCGCGCTCGGCTTCGACGACGACGAACGCGATTACGGCGTTGCCGTGCGCATGCTGCAATTATTGGGTTGCACGCGCGTGCGGCTTTTGACCAACAACCCCTCGAAGCTTGAGGGCCTGTCCCAG
>VAZQ01000182.1 GCA_005883115.1 Alphaproteobacteria bacterium
GAATCGAGCCCGGCCGCCAGCGCCGATCCGCTTTCGGCGATGCCTTTCCAGCGCTCGCCTGGCTCCGTGGGCTCGACCGGCTTTTGCGCGGTATCAGCAGCGCGGCCGGGCAGCGTGACCACATTATCGTTGGTGGCTCCGCGCACCGCATCGCGGGCAGAATAGGGGTCATAAGGCGGTCGTTCGCGACCCGTGCGCTGGCCCAAGACGCTTCGTAAGCGCAGGAAGATGAACACTGCCAGCGCCAAGAAGATGATGGTGTAGATGTCGAACACGTCTCGCACGCTCTCGATCGCCGTGAGGGAACCGCGGGATCATTGGCAAGGCAGACAGGAAATCTGCAGAAGCAGAGGCGGTTCCCGCTTCAGTTATGTAAGTGCGCGACCGCGCTGATCCAGAGGCCTGCGCCGAGCCCGGTGCATGCGTCGCACCGACGTGACCATAGACGATCCGAACCATGGCGCCAACAAGGCTGGTGACCCAAAACTGAAGCGGGAACAGGCCGATGTCCTTGGTTAAATAGAGATTAATCGGATTGCTGATGTTTTCAGCCACGCTGCGACCGGGCTTCATCCTCGCGCCATCGATGCCGGGCACAGCGGGCCCGCCTTTCACCGCCACCTCATGCGTAAGCTCTGGAAGGTCCTGCGCGGCGATCGCGAGCAGCTAAATCTCGCTTTTGCGCCCATCGGGCCGCGGCATCTTCCGGATCGCCCGATTCCGGGTGATATTTCCAGGCATTAGAATGGGCGGGCCGTTTCGCCGACTGTGTCGAAAAATTCGCATGCACGAGCACGCCGGTGGCGTCCAATGGCGCATTGGGTCGAGCCTCGATGTGAAGCGGGGCGCCAGATCGCCGCCCGCAAGTCCGAGCGCAGGCGGTGAAATCCTTGTCCGACCGGAGCGCCTGTGTTAGCCACGCCGCCGACTGCGATAATTGTGAGCAGTGAGAGGGACAGTCGATGGCGACCACCGGCAATGGCGGGCCCCCGCCGAGCCCAAGCGCTCAGCAAACGCCCGCGCAGCTCAGCGTGCTTGGCCAATATATCAAAGACTTTTCGTTCGAGAATCCCAACGCGCCGCGCTCGTTGACACCGCCGCAAACGCAGCCGGCGATCAATATTCAAATCAATGTCGGCGCCCAACAACTCGCCCAGACCGACTACGAAATCTCGCTCAAGCTCGAGGGCAAGGCCGAGAGCTCGGGAACGGTCTTGTTCGCGTTCGACCTGACATTCGCAGGCGTTTTCCGAATCCAGAATGTACCGGCGGAGACGGTGCAGCCTCTCGTCATGATCGAATGCCCGCGCCTGTTATTTCCATTCGCGCGCGAGATCGTCGCAACATCGGTGCGCAATGGTGGCTTTCCCCCGCTCCTGCTCGATCCGGTCGATTTCGTCGCGCTATATCAGCAGCGCGCGACGCAAATGCAGGCGGCGCCTCCAACGACCCCGTCGAGCTAGAAATCCTTGATCTCTCCCGTCTGCGACGTGAGCCGTGGGCAGCGCGGTTGGCGTGCTGCCATGGTAAGAAGTCGAGCTGGCTTCAGGCGGCTGCGGCCGGCAGGCTGAGATAGTCGCGCCAGATCACGTTTTCTCCGAGCGTTGCGATAAAGGCGATATGCGCTTCGCGCTCCTCGTCGCTCAATCGCACCGCGAGCGCCTCGGGACGGAGGGCAACGGCGGCTGGACCGACGGACGCGACCATCGCGCCTACCCCCGCTTCCACGAGGACAAGTTGAGCCTGCCTGGCCCCAATCAGCTCGAGATAGACGTCCGCCAGAAGCTCGGCGTCGAGCAGCGCGCCGTGCTTGGTGCGGTGTGAATTATTGATGCCAAAACGCGCGCACAGATCATCGAGCCGGTTGGGCGCTCCGGGGTACTTGCGGCGCGCCAGCAGCAGCGTATCGAGCATCCGCTCGCGTGCTACCAGCAGTTTACCGGCACGCTCGAGCTCGGCGTTGAGAAAGGTCAGATCGAAGAGGGCATTGTGCGCAATGATTGGCGCATCGCCGATGAATGCCAGAAGCTCGTCGGCGATCTCGGCAAAGAACGGTTTGTCCTTCAGAAACTCGATCGAGAGGCCGTGGATCGAGACCGCCTCGGCCGGCATCTCGCGCTCAGGATTGAGATAGCGATGAAAGCTCTGCCCAGTCGGGATCCGATTGACGAGCTCGATGCAGCCGATCTCCACTAGCCGGTGCCCTTGGAAGGGATCCAGTCCCGTGGTCTCGGTATCGAGCACGATTTCGCGCACGTCTCGTTTCCGCAATGAGGCCCGCGGCTGCCGAATCACCGCCGCCGTTTCGGCATTGTAGCAACCGCGTCAAGGATCGCACGCACCTGGGCGCGCGCCGACTCGAAACCTCGTGAGGTATCCACGACGAAATCCGCCCGCCGGCGCTTCTCGCCGTCCGGCATCTGCTTCGCGAGGATCGCGTCGAGTTTGTCCACCGTCATGCCCGGGCGTTCGAGCGCGCGCGAGCGTTGCACCTCGGGTGGCGCGGATACGACCACGACCGCATCGACCCGCTCCTCGCCGCCGGTCTCGAACAAAAGCGGGATATCGAGCACCGCAATCTTCTCGCCGCGAGCTTCGGCTTCGGCCAGAAGGCGTCGCTCGGCCTCTTGCACGAGGGGGTGGACAATTGTTTCGAGCCGTCTCAGTGCCGCGCTATCGCCGAGGACGCGCGCGGCCAGCTGGTCGCGGTCGACTTTGCCACCCGCGGTTGTGCCCGGAAATGCCGCCTCGATCGCGTCGGCAGCTTCCCCCTCGTACAGACGATGCACGACCGCATCGGCGTCATGCACTGGCACGCCTTCCTCGGCAAAGAAGCGTGCCGTCGTGGACTTTCCCATGCCGAGCGAGCCGGTGAGGCCGAGAATGAACATGCGCCCCCATAGCCTAAGGTGCCCGACAATTCATCCGGCCAGCCACCCCGCTTGGCGGAAATGTTGCAGCAGCGCCAGGAGCGGCAGCCCGAGAACGGCGAAATGGTCGCCTTCGATGCGCTCGAAAAGGTGGATCCCGAGCCTCTCAAGCTGGTAGCCGCCAACACTTGCCGTGAGAACCTCCCCCGCGGCATCGAGATACGCTTCGAGGAACTGATCCGAAAAGGCGCGCATTGTGAGCCGCGCAACTTCGTGATGTTCCCACACAATTGAATTTCCGTGCGCCAGTACGATCGCACTATGAAGCTCGTGCGTTTGACCGCGGAGCGCTTCGAGTTGATCGCGCGCGCCGGCGCGGTCGCTGGGCTTTGCGAATCGCCGCTTGCCAAGCGCTAGCGTCTGATCCGCTCCCAACACAAGCCGTCGGGGAAAGCGCGCGGCGACCGTCCGCGCTTTCTCACGCGCGAGCAGCGCCGCTATCTCGCCTCCATCCCGGTCCGTGCTGCATTGTTCGATGACCCGCTCGTCGATATCAGCAGCCTGAACCTCGACGGAGAGTCCGGCATCCTGCAGGAGGGTATGTCGGATCTCGCTCCTGGACGCGAGTATGAGCGGTTCGTCGCCGAGCCAAAGCGGCATCGCTCAAGCGACCGGCTGGCGGCGGC
>VAZQ01000183.1 GCA_005883115.1 Alphaproteobacteria bacterium
AGCCGCGGACGGCCCGCCTTCCGCGTCGCGGTGCCTGAGTATTACGCTGCGTCTTGCCTCTCCTGCCATGGGGGCCCGAAGGGGCAGATTGACGTCACCGGGTATCCGAAGGAGGGCGCCAACGAGGGCGACCTGGGCGGTGTCATGAGCATCACGCTCTACCGTTGAGCGAGGGCTGGACCGCCGGACGTCGCACAAACCGCGGCTATGCTCGCAAATCTCAGTATAAAGGTCCGGCTGCTGCTGCTGTCGAGCGCGCTGATCGTCGTGATCACGGCGTCCACGCTCTATCTCACGCGTAAGCTTGCTGACAACTCGGAGGCCGTCACCCGCAACGCCGAGCTCGCGAAGCTCATCGATGTTGCACAGGACGTGCGCAACACGTTCGGCGAGTACCGCTATTGGATAACGGATCTCGCCGTCAGCCTCCTGCGCCAGTCGGAGATAAATGCGAAAGCAACGCATGACCGGCTGATCAAGCAGCTCGATGTCCTCGCAGGCCGCAGGTCCGAAATCGCGGCGCTGCTGAAGGAGGAGGTTGCCAAGTTCGATCAATCGGCCAACCGCGCGGTCGAGCAATATACCGAGGACCAGCGCGTCATGGGTAATACGTCGCTTGCCGAGGCACGCCAGCATAGCGTGGCCATCGACAACCGCCTCGCGGGCCTGGTCGAGGATTTGAACGCCGAGGTTGTCCGCGCACGCGATCAGGTCGTGGCGGACGTCGCGCGGACCACGGAAGTGGCCTACGTCATCGTGGCAATCGCGATTGTGCTCGGGATGGGCCTCACCTGGATCGTGCTCCGCTCGATTCTGGTGCCGTTGAATGCGGTCGTCGCAGCGATCGATGGCGTGACTGCCGGCCGGCTGAATACTCCGATTCCGAAGGTGAGGGGCGGCGAGATCGGCGCGATGGCGAGAACGCTCGAGCTGTTCCGCGAGAGCATCGTGGAGCGTGAGCGGCTCGCCGCCGAGACCGAGCGTCAACGGCGTATGATTGCCACTGCCATCGAGACGATCTCCGAGGGCTTTGTGCTTTACGACCCGCAAGACCGGCTCGTGCTGTGTAACAGCAAATTCCGCGAGCTTTATCCGAAGATCGACGACCTGATGGTGCCTGGCACGCCGTTTCCGACCATCCTTCGCGCCATTGTCGACCGTGGGATGGTCGATCTGGAGGGGCGCACGCCCGAGGAGTGGATTGCCGAGCGGCTCGCCCATCACGCCGACCCGAAAGGCTCGCCCGAATACCGCTATAACCAGATTTGGGCGCGCATCAGCGAGCGCCGCACGCCGGACGGTAGCACCGTCGGCGTGTTCACCGATATTACCGAGCTCAAGCAGCGGCAAGCCGAACTCGAGCAGGCGATGGAACAGGCCGATTCGGCCAATCGCGCCAAGTCGGTGTTCCTGGCCAACATGAGTCACGAGTTGCGCACGCCGCTCAACGCGATCATCGGCTACAGCGAAATGCTGCAGGAGCAGGCGCAGGAGCAGGGCATTGCGGATTTTGCCGAGGACCTCAACAAGATCCAAGATGCGGGCCGGCATCTTTTGAGTCTGATCAGCGATATTCTCGATCTCTCCAAGATCGAGGCCGGAAAACTCGAACTCTATTTGGAGGATGTCCCTCTACCGGCGCTCATCGAGGAGGTGCGGTCCATCGTGGGTCCGCTTGCTGCAAAAAATTCGAATCGCCTCCACATCGAGTGTCCATCGGACATTGGCGCGCTTCACACCGACCGCACCAAGCTCAAGCAGTGCCTGCTCAATCTTTTGAGCAATGCGACGAAATTCACGTCCAACGGCGCGATCTCGCTCGAGCTGAAGCGGCAGGGGCCGGCAGCGTCGTTCGTCATTCGCGATACGGGACTCGGGATGACGCCGGAACAGCTATCCAAACTCTTCCAGAGCTTCGTCCAGGCCGATGCGTCCACGACCAAACGATACGGCGGCACTGGGCTCGGCCTCGCCATCACCAAGCGGTTTTGGCAGGCTCTCGGCGGCGACGTCTCGGTTGAGAGCGAACCAGGCAAAGGCTCGACATTCACCATCATCCTGCCGGATCGGCAGTCCAGGGTGGAACCCGCGGAAATCGCCAATCCGCCGAGCGTCATTCCCGAGCCCGGTCATGCTCCATTGGTGTTGATCGTCGACGACGATGCATCGGCAAGAAGACTTCTGACGGCGGTCCTGCGCAAGGAAGGCCTGCGAGTCGCTGAAGCGGAAGCGGGCGAGACAGCAATCACGCTCGCTCGGCGGATCAAGCCCGACTTGATCACGCTCGACATCATGATGCCGAAGATGGACGGCTGGTCGGTCCTCACCGCGCTCAAGTCCGACCCGGAGCTCGCCGCCATCCCCGTGATCGTGGTGACCGTCACCACGGACCGCGGCGTCGCGCTTTCGCTCGGCGCGGCCGATTTCATGACGAAGCCTGTTGAACGGGGACGGCTGGTATCGCTGGTTCACACCTTGTTGCGTGACCGTGGCACGGTTCTCCTGGTCGACGACGATGCGACGAGCCGCGAGCTCACGCAGCGCCAGCTCGAGCGCCTCGACGTGAAGGTAGTCGAAGCCAAGAACGGGCGTGAGGCGTTCGAGTGGCTGTCAGAGAATCCGGCACCCGGTATGATACTGCTCGATCTTTTGATGCCGGAAATGGATGGCTTTTCCTTGCTGGACGCCATCAAAAAACATCCGGAATGGCACAGCATTCCGGTCGTGATCCTGACCGGTAAGGAATTGACGGCACTCGAGCGCGAATTGTTGGCAGGCCGCGTTCGCAGCGTGATCGCCAAAGGTTCGGTTTCGGCCGATGATCTTGCCTTGCTCGTGCGTCGGATTTTGCGGGAACATGCTCATGGCGCAGACACTGAATTGGTCGGACAAGCAGCGAGGGTAAATGATGGCCAAGCTCCTCCTGGTTGAGGACAACGAGATGAACCGCGACATGCTCTCGCGCCGCCTGATCCGGCGCGGCTACGAGGTCGCGATTGCCGTCGATGGCGACCAAGGCCTGACGATGGCGCAATCGGAAAAACCCGATCTCGTGTTAATGGACATGAGCCTGCCGGTGATTGACGGCTGGGAAGCGACCCGGCGTATCAAATCCAGCGAGGAGACGAGGCATTTGCCGGTCATCGGCTTGACCGCGCACGCGATGGCTGGCGATCGCGAGAAAGCTCTCGAGGCAGGATGCGACGACTACGATACAAAACCGATCGAGCTCGAGCGGTTGATTGGCAAGATCGAAGCGCTTCTGCCAGGCGCGGCGAAAACGTCCCCGTAAAGGGGTGACAAGCGGCGCGCGCATGGGCTACCAAGAAGTTCAGAGTGTTCCCGAGGCTGATCGTCTTGAACGCGCCCTCGGCGCGTTCTTGCGTCAGCAACTTAGCGCCCCCGTTGTCACCATGCGGGGGTTTCTCGATATCATCCTCGAAGATACGAGGCGCCTCGGCCTCGACGGCGCAATCCCCGATCTGGAACGCATGCGCGACGCTTGCGCGGACCTGGCGGCGCTCGTCGGCCGAGTGATCGACCAGCCCGACGCCATACGCAAGCCCGAGGAAAGCTTCGAGACGTTTCAAAGCCGTCTGCGGCACGACCTGCGCACGCCGCTCAATGCCATCAAAGGCTATTGCGAAATGTTGATCGAGGACATGCGCGATGCCGGACAA
>VAZQ01000184.1 GCA_005883115.1 Alphaproteobacteria bacterium
CGACAGAGGTGTAGGGCGAAGGTCACGCCGACAAATCCCGTTATGACGGCGTTGTCGAGCTCGATCCCCCGGCTCAGCCACTGATCGAGCGTCCAGCCTCGCGATTCGTAAAAGGCCCGCGTCTCAGGCGCGAGCAGCAAGGCGTAGTGAGGCGCGTCGATCTGTATATAGGTGGCACCGAGGCGAACGAGCTCGGCGACCTCATCACGCAGGATCGCGACGACGTCGGCGAGGAAATGCTCCAGGCTTGCATACGCGGATTGGGAACGTTCAGGCGACCAGAAATTCACGAACAGGCTGGGGCTGGGCAAGGTCACCTTTGCGACGCGGCTTGTGCGGCCGCGCAGATAGACGAACTCCTCCGCGGCAAGATGCCGTTTGCGCACGAGCCTGCCGACCACGCCGAGATTGACCGGCCGCTCGCGGCGTCGCTCCCCGCTGGCGCCATCGCCATGCCAGTGGCCCCACAAGAATGCATCGATATCCCAGTCGCCGAACCCGTCGACAGCCTCGGTCATCTGGCTCTGGAAGGAGAGCCGCCGCATTTCGCCGTCGGTCACGATGTCAAGGCCCGCAGCCTCCTGCAGCGAGATGGCCTCATCGACGGCGCGATCCTCTATGGACTTGAATTGCGCGTGAGTGAGACAGCCGGCCACCCGGGCGTCCCGGGCTTTGCGCAATGCAACCGGCCGGAGAAGACTGCCGACAACGTCGGTATGTGCCGTAATCATCGCACGGCTCGACTACGATTTCAAAGCGGCGTTTTGGCAATGCGTCCAGTGGACTCGACAAACCAGCGTTCGCTGTTGAAGGGCTTGCCGTTGAGCCGCGCCACAAGCCAATCGGCTACTAAGGCCGGTGGGAAAGGACCGAGATTGGCTGCCGGTACGTTTCCTACCGAGTGTCGGCTGTCGGCATAAATCACGAGCTGGCGCGGACCCGACATGGTCCGAACCATTCGCTCGGTATGCTCGAGAGGGCTTAGCTCGTCGGCTTCGCCCGCGACCACCAGATATGGTTGTCGGATCTTCTCGACGTGGCCCTCCCACGTCAGCGTCTTGGCGACTTCATCCAATTTCGCCTCATCGGTGTAATTCGACATCCACATGAACCGTTTTTTGAATGTCGGCGATGCTTCCTCAAATATCGTATGACAGCCCGGCTCGAGACAGGTGGAGATCACCGCGGTTGCCGCAATTCGCGGCTCGTTTGCGGTGAGGATTGTCCCGAAGAACGAGCCGAAGCTGGCGCCGGTCACTCCAATCTTCTGCGCATCAACTTCGGCCCGGCGCAGTAGCCAATCCACGACGGCAGGACCGGCATCGATCCAATTCGGCATCGAGACATAGACGCCGAGCAGCGGACTTTCGTATTGCCCCGGTCCGTCGATCGACAAGACCGCAATACCACGCTGCATCCAGCGGTCATTTGCCAGTGCGACATTCGCTTCCTTGAAACTATCCATGCCGGGAATTGCGATCACGACCGGCACTTTTCCGCCGCTGTAGCCGGGCGGCAGATGAAACCAAGCTGGAATCGATTTGTCCTTGAATGGAATCGATACCGGTTCGACTTTGTGGTCTGCGAGACGTGCATAGTTCGAAAAGCATTCCCGCTTTTTTTCGTGAAGCGCAATATGCCGCTTTCCAGAATCATCGTAGGGCCACTCGGCAGCCCCGTAATGGATGGCGGCCATGTACCAATTGTCACGTGCGGTAATCAGATTGCCTTCTGCCTCGGCAGCACGCGCCTTTGCTTCGCGCCGTTGAGCCGTGCTTTCAAACGCCGGGCCGATATCGGCCATTTTTTGCACCCGCGCCCGAATCGCAGCAAAGTCGGCATTGGCTTCAACCCCACAGGGCGCAGATAGATAGATTGATCGCGGCTGATCCCAGTCGATTCCGTTAGCGCGCACGATGTTGTCGAGCGCCCAACGCTGCGCCGAGAACCGCTTGGTCGTGGCTGCGAAATCTGCGTCGGCCCATGCAAGGTGCTGCGAACCTGCAAGCGCGGCTCCGGCACCTGCCAGTGAAACTGAGCGGATGAAGCGACGTCGATCCATGACGATACCTCCTGTTTTTCGGTTAGCTTCTATTCGGCCAAACTGCGGGGCCAGATGCCTAGGACAGGGCCGCCTGGCTGCGCGTCCCCCTGAGCGACATCAATTCGCGGGACCAGCCTTGCGCCTCAATGCGCCGTGCTAGAAACGCCTATTCAGATACTGGCACCACGGGCGTTGATCGGCCACAGCGCCTCCGCGCGCCCGTTTCGGACACCGACATACCAGTCGTGCAGATTGACGGTCGGGTCGCAGTGTCCGGGGATCAGCCACACTTTTTCGCCGAGCGACAGGGGCTTCGCCTGCGGTCCGACCTTGAGCTTGCCGTGCTCGTCCGAGACGCCGGTCATTTCCACGTCGGTGCGCTCGTGCACCCACGGGGGACCGCGCTCGGCGCTGTAGGACTTGAGCCCTGCGTCCACGATTGCCCGGTCGGCCGCCGGCACGCTCATCACCGACGCGAGCACAAAGAGACTGTGTTCGAATTCCGCATAGCGAGCACCGTCGACGGCGCGGATACGAGCATATTCCGTATCCATGAACACATATGAGCCAACCTGCAGCTCATTATAAACGCCGCTCGCCGCCTCGATTGCAAAAGTCCCGGTTCCGGCGCCGCCGATGATCTCACAAAACAGGTTTTCCGCGGCGAGCGCGTCCAATGTCCCGCGAACCGCATCGCTGGCGAACGCGATCGCCTGGGCTCGTTCTTGATAAGTCGTCATGTGCTGCGCGCGGCCATGGTAGGCCTGCAAGCCCAAAAATTTCAGGTTCGGTGCATCCGCGACGCGGCGTGCGAGCAATGCGGCATCTCGGCCCGGTGGCACGCCGCAGCGCTCCATGCCGACTTCGATTTCGACAAGCCCGCCCAGCGTGACGCCGAAATCGCGCGCCGCGCGCGATGCCGCGTCGACCTGATCAGGAGCATCGAAGCACAGCGCGATGGTCGCCTCCTCTGCAAGCGCGGCCAACCGCCGCAACTTGCGTTCGCCGACCACCTGATTGCTCACCAGCACGTCCTTCACACCGCCGCGAACGAGCACTTCCGCTTCGCCGACTTTCTGCACGCATTGGCCGACTGCGCCGCGCGCGATCTGCCGCAACGCAATCGCCGTCGACTTGTGGGTCTTGGCATGCGGCCGCACGCGCACCCCCGCGACTTTGGCGAACTCGGCCATCTTTGCGATGTTGCGATCGAGAGCATCGAGATCGATGATCAGCGCGGGGGTCTCGACCTCGGCGACGGGTACGCCTATCTCGGCGGGCGGCGGGTTCATCTGTTTGCGACGGGTGCTTTGGACGCCACCATATTCAATGGCCGATTGGCTTGTCCATGACGTGGAACTCGTGATCGACCTGCAGCCGGGCACAGCCGCTCGAAACGAGCGTGCTGGCGAAGCAGACCCGCAATTGCGCCGCGCGCGCGCACCCTTTATACAAAGGCATGTCCGAGCACAAAGCGACTTTGAAATGGGAGCGCGGCGGCGCCGAGTTTTCGTATCAAAAATATCCGCGCGATCACATCTGGAGCTTCGACGGCGGCCATACGATGACCGCAACGGCGGCCCCGGCCTATCTCGGCAATCCCGCCAATGTCGATCCCGAGGAGGCTTTCGTCGCTTCGCTCTCGAGCTGTCATCTGCTTACGTTTCTGGCAATTGCGTGCAAGCAGAAGTTCGTGCTCGACTCGTATGAGGATCAGGCGATCGGCCATATGGAGAAGAATGCCGAGGGCAAGCTGGCGATCACTCGCGTTGAGCTACGCCCGAAGA
>VAZQ01000185.1 GCA_005883115.1 Alphaproteobacteria bacterium
CGTAGGGCGGCGATTGAAAAGCGCGGCGAGGCCGCGAAGAAAGCGTTCGCCGAGGCGCGCGAGCGCACCAGGCAGGCCGCGGCGCTGGCCTGGGATGCGAGCCCGATTAGTACGGCACGCATGTCGATGGAGATTTGGGCGCACATAAAGGATCTGGACTGGTCACTGGTGTCGATATCCGGCGTTGGCTTCAACTGGCCTAACCGGTTGTGGCCGATGGAGAAGCATTATCAGTGGCTCGGGGCATCCGGCGGATATGGCGTGGGGTACGGCGCCCCCGCCTCGGTCGGTGCCGCGCTCGCGAACCGCGATCTCGGCCGCTTCTCTGTCAACATTCAAGCCGACGGCGATCTCATGTACGCACCGGGCGTGCTGTGGACCGCCGCGCGGCACAACATTCCGCAGTTGGCCGTGATGTTCAACAACCGCGGCTACCATCAGGAGGTCATGCACGTCCAGCGCCTGTCCAACTTCCGCAATCGGGTAGCTAATCTTGGTAACGACATGGGGCCCATCGGCACCAGCATCCAGAACCCGGACATCGAGTACCACAAGCTCGCGGAGTCCATGGGCTGGTGGGCGAAAGGGCCGATCAAGGATCCGGCGCAGCTCGGACCTGCGATCAAGGAAGCAGTCGCGGTGGTGAAGTCCGGCCAGCCCGCGCTACTCAATGTCTGGACGCAGCCGCGCTAGGGAGGCCTCGTCGATGCGTTCAGTGCGTGGATTGGTGCCGGCGGTGCTTGCCGCCGGCGTGCTCTTGAGCTGCGGCGGCGCGTTCGCCGCTTCGGCCGAAAAGGGAAAAGCAGCCTTCATTCAGCACGGCTGCTGGCAATGTCACGGCATGCAGGGTCAAGGCAGCACCGCCGGCCCCAAGCTCGCGCCCGATGCCATGCCGATCGAGACATTCACGGCTTTCGTGCGCACCACCAACCGCGCCATGCCGCCCTACTCGGAGGCGATCCTATCGAACGGCGATCTCGAGGATATTCACGCTTATCTGCAGACGATCCCGAAACCGGCGGAGAGCATTCCGCTGCTCAACCAGTAATATCGAATCTAGTTGATCTACTGGCCGTCCGGGCGCCATCGGGGCGACAGCTCACAGATCCAACACCAGCCGCTCGCTCTTGCAGCCGGCGCAGCAGATCATGACCTTGGTGTTCGAGGCCTGCTCTTCTTCGGTGAGGATGGCGTCATGATGCTCGGGGGTGCCGGAGATTACCCGCTGCTCGCAGGCACCGCAGATGCCGAGCTCGCAGGAATAGTCGACGTCGACGCCGGCATCGAGCAGCACCTGCAGGATGCTCTTGCCCTCGGGAATGACGAATTCCTGTCCCGAGCGCGCGAGTTCGACCACGAAGCCGCCCTTCTTGTCCGCCTCCTGCTTGGGCGTGAAATATTCGACGTGAATCTGCGCCCGCGGCCAATCCGCGGTCGCCGCCTCGAATGCCTTGAGCATCGGGGTCGGCCCGCAGCAATAGAGGTGTGCCTCACGTGGCGCCGCTGCGACGATCGACTTCACGTCGAGGACTGTGCCGCTGTGCTCGTCGTCGAAATGGAAATGCGTATGGCGGATCGCTTCGAGCGCTTGCAAGAAGGCCATGTCGGCGCGCGAGCGACAGGCATAGTAGAGCTGCCAGGGACGCCCGAGCTTGTGCAAGCGCTGCACCATGCACCAGATCGGGGTGATGCCGATGCCGCCGGCCAGAAGGACGATATTCCCGGCGTCCTCCACCAGCGGAAAATTGTTGCGCGGAGCGCTGATCTTGAGCGTCTTGCCGACGCGCAACTCGTCGTGCACGCAACGCGAGCCACCGCGGCTTGCCGGATCGCGTTTGACGCTGACGGTGTAACTTGAGGGATCCGGCTCGGCCTTGATCAACGAGTACTGGCGAATGAGCCCATTCGGCAAATGCAGGTCGATATGGGCGCCCGGCTCGTAGGGCGGTAGCGGCTTTCCGTCGAGCGGCGCCAAGTCATATAGATTTGTGTCGCGCGCCGCGAAGCGGATCGCGGTTACACGCACGTCAATCAGGCCACCACCCACCATGTGTGTCGGCGTCACCTCAACCGATGCGGCCGTCGTTGTATTCACCGATCTTTCTCCTGCGGCAGCGCCAGCCTCATCAGCCACCGAAGTTCGTTTGTCAATTATTACACCTCAGATATGCTTGCTTCGCGCGCAATCCAGCGAGCGGAATCGAGTAGATGCGCGGCGCTACCGCGATCCGCTCGAGCAGGCTCGCATCGCGCCGCCCAGGTAAGCCCTGAGCGCAAACGTGGCTGGCCAAACCCAGCGCCAGAGAGGACAAGGTGAGAGGTTCTCGCAACTGCATATACCTCTGGCTTCTGGCGCTGTCTCTGTCGCTCGTTCCGGTACTTATAACGGCACCGGTCGGCGCGCAGGCGCCGCCCTCTTGGCTCGATCCCGCCTTGCTTCCGGCGGCGAAAGCCGAGGGCTCGCTGATCGTCTATTCCTCGACCAACGAGCAGGAGGGCCTGCCCCTGTTCAAACTGTTCACCGAGGCAACCGGCATCGCGGTGGAATATGTGCGTGCGTCGGACGCGGTGCTGATGTCGCGCATGGGAATCGAGTTTCGCGCCGGACAGCGGTCCTACGATATCGTGCAGACCGCGACAATCAACAAGATGCCGCCGCAGATGCTGGCGCAATACGAGCCGCCCGAGACGGCCAACATCTCTTCGCAGGCGCGGGATCCGGGTAAACGCTGGTGGGGCGTTTACGCCAATTACAACTCGCCGGCTTACAACACCGAGCGCGTGAAAGCCTCCGAGCTGCCGCGCAGCTACCAGGAGTTTGCGCAGCGCAAGGAGTGGGCTGGCAAGGTCGCAATCGACGGCACCGATAATGAATGGCTCAAGGCAATGATCGAGCATTTCGGTGAAGGCGAGGGCACTGAGCTCGTCAAACGCATCGTGGCAACCCTGCGGCCCGTCGTCACCGACGGCCACCTCGCCATGGCGCGCGCGACCGGCGCTGGCGAATATTGGGTGTCGCTGAACAATTACGTGAACCTGTCGATGAACGTCAAACTTGCCGGCGCTCCGATCGACGTGTGGCCACTCGACCCGGTCACGCTCTTCTTTGGACAGGTCGGGGTGAATGCGAGAGCCCCGCATCCAAGCGCGGCTCGCCTGGCCGCCAATTTCATGCTCAGCCGCGAATGCCAACAGTTTCTCGCCAAGTATGGGCGATTGCCGACGCGGCAGGACGTGCAGTCGAACCCGCCGGGGATCATCGCGATGTTGACCCAGAAGCAAGTCATCACCGGGCTGATGAGTCCCGACGAGGAGCGCAAATGGCAGCGGCTTTTCGATCAACTGTTCAAGGGACGGTGAGTCCGCGTGCGTACCCGGCGGGGGAATCGGGCGTGAGCGTTGCCAATAATCGTTTGTACGATTTACCCCGCATCGCAACTGTCGGCCGGTTGGCTGCTCTCGCGAGCCTGCCAAACCTCATGCTCGTGGGCTGCGTCGTTGTCGTGGTTTGGCTCGTCTTTGTTCCACTATCGGCGCTTCTTTACAACGCATTCACTGAAGACACGGGCTTCGGACCGGGCGCTTTATCGCTCGACAATTTTATCGAAGCTTATTCGAGTTGGCACATTCCGGGACTGCTCTGGAATTCCGTCGTCTTTGCTCTCGGCACGGCGCTCGCGACATTCGTGATGGGCGCGCTCGTCGCCTGGGTCGTCGAGCGCACCGACGCGCCGGGCGCAAGCCTCTTTCACGTCATGTCGCTGTTATCCTTCGCAGTGCCCGGATTATTGATGGCGATGGCCTGGATCTTCGTCTTCAGCCCGAACATCGGCTGGGGCAACGCAGCGC
>VAZQ01000186.1 GCA_005883115.1 Alphaproteobacteria bacterium
GCCCGAGGCGCAATACACGATCACGGTCTTGTCCTTCGCAAAATTTTTATCGTGGTAGGGCGATTCCGGATCGGCACGAAATTCCAGCATGCCGCGCGAGACGTTGAGCGCGCCGGCAACTTTGCCGCTCTTCTCCACTTCCGGCGCGTCGCGCACGTCGACCACAAGTGTGTTGCCTTTGGCGATCATCTCGCGCGCTTGCGCCGGCGTGATCCGCGGCACCGCGGCATTGGCCGCTTCCATCATTTGCTTGACGTTCGTGGCCATGGCGTCCTCCTCTTTCAGTCATAGCTGGCCAGCAGCTCACCCTTCGAATAACTCAAACC
>VAZQ01000187.1 GCA_005883115.1 Alphaproteobacteria bacterium
TCTTGAACAGGTTCATCGCGATCCAGGGATGCTGTTCGAGCACCGTGCGCCGTATCGCGATCAAATGCATGATCGGGAAAATGCCGGTCTTCTTGAAGAAGCGCGCCTCCTCGGCGCGATAGTCCGGGAACAACCGGACAACGCGGCCGTTCGGCGCCTCGGGCGCGCGGGCGGAGATGACCGCATCGATTTCGCCGCTCGCGAGCATGACCGAGAGGCTGGTGTCGGGGCGCGGCTCGCAGCGGAGGCCGGAAGGAAGCTTCAGCGCCACTTTCTCGGTGCGCCCCGGTTCGTTGACGCCGGCCTGTAGCCAGCGAATTTTGCTCAGGTCGACCCCGAATTCCTCCGCCAGAATTCCGCGCGCATAAATGCCCGCAGTCTGCGCCCATTCGGGAACACCAACCGCGCAGCCCTCGAGGTCTTTTGCAGCCTTGATGCCGCGATCGGCGCGCACGTAGATCGCGGAATGCCGGTGCACGCGCGAGGGAAACACCGGGATCGCAACCATTGGCGCAGCCCCCTGCGAGGTCAGCGAAACGTACTTTCCGAATGACAGTTCAGAGACGTCCCATTCCAGATTATTGGTGAAACGAAAGGTGATCTCCTCGATCGAGGGAAAAATGAGCGGAGTGAGCGTGATGCCGTCGGCGCGAACGAGCCCTTGCGCGATCTCGCGCACATGCTCGTAGTCGACCATCGCGAGCGTGAGATGCACCGATGCGATGCCGGTCGCCTCGACGTGGACGTTCATCGCGCCGCCGCGGATGGCGCCTGCCGGCGCATCAGACCGGCGCGCCTCAGCTCGCCTGCGCAAAAGCCCCCACGACGCCATTGCTGCTATTCGGCGGCGGCGATTTGGGCGCGGTTCGTGTCAAAACCGGCCTGAGAACCCAGCAGTGCGGCAGGATGCTTGAGGTCTTCCTGCCAGAGCAGCGACTCCATATAGATGTTGAGCGGCTGATCTTGCACGGTCAACTCATACACGGGCTCGTCGTACGAAGCATGGTTGTGCACGCCCCATCCGGGCGCGGAGAGCATCAGATCGCCGGCCTTCCATTCATAGACCTTGCCCTCCACGGTGCTGCGCCCGCGCCCGTGGAAGTAATAGTTGATAGCGGCCGAGGTGTGCCGGTGCGGACGATCGACGATTTTCGGCGGCCGAATGGTGATCGTGGCAAAGAACGAGGGCGTGCAGCCGTTCGTGCGTCCGGTCATGGGATTGTACATCATGTACAAGCGGCGGCCGATGTAGCTCTTTCCGAGCGATTCCAATTTGTCGAGATGCTTCTTCACCTGCGGCCATGGCCAATGCAGCACGTTCGATTCGACCGCGGGCGGATTGATCAACATCTCATACGGCATCAGCTGCGCGCCGTTCTCGAGCCGCACCATGCCATAGGGAGTCTTGCGCCGCGGGTCTTCGCGCTCCTCACCGGCGTTCGCCTGCTCGGGCTCCGCCGCCGCCTTCGGATGCTCCTCGACGATGTGGATGTTGAGCATTTCCAACAGAGGAGCGTTGGAATAAGTCAATCGCACCTGAACATCGTTGCCGTCGTTGCGGTGCGCGTAGGTGCGGAACGAGGGCGTGTTCCAGACATCATACTTGCCGTAGCGCACCTCATTCCCGCCGATCTCCGCGCAACCGGAACCCCTGATACAGAAATTCACTTGCGTCGAGTTGTGCCGTATCGGGGCCGTTGTCTCGCCGGGTTTGAGCACGCCCAGGACGAGCCCTATGCCGGGCGTGAAACCGTTGCCCGGAGCGCTCGCACGCGGATGGACGATCATCGCTTCGCGTCGCCCGTTCGCCGGGCGCGGAATCGAGGCGAGCCGTTCGACCTCGGCATCGATTTGCTCGCCCGTGATGATGACCGGCTCCCAGAGATCGAGCGACCGGGATGCAACCCCGCCGCTGATGTCGCGAAGAATGGCTTGGGTCATGCTGCAGACTCCTGTCTCGAAACGGTGGAAATCCGAGGGACGGCGAATCCGGGCTCCGGCATGCTGCGGCCGATGCCGGATGCTTCCGCGCGCCGGACGACTTCGATTCCGAGCGACACGTCCGAAATCCCCATTCCCATGGGCTTGAACAGCGACACGTCGGTATTCCCGGGGCGTGGCTTTCCAGCTGCGATTATGGCCGATATCGGCTGCACGCGCGTCCAGTCGCCGCCGCATTTGCCGTCGAACCAATCGATAAACTCGGCGCTGAGCTGACGGGTTCCCGGCACAGTATCGACGGCGACCAGCGTCGCGCGCGGAAACAGATCCTGCGAAACCTCCCTGCGTTCCTGGGTGATCGCGCCGGCTGCGTTCACGTGTGCGCCGCGCGCGACCATGGACGAGCTAAGAATAGGTTCACGGGCGCGCGTAATCAACGTGATGATGGAAGCGCCGTCGGTCGCACGCGCTGCGTCATCCGCCACTTTGATTTCGATGCCCGGAAATGTGCTTCGCAGCTTGTCCGCAAATGCGTTGCGCTTTGCCGGCGTGGGACTGAAGACGCGGATGCGGCGCAGCAGCCGGACTGCCGCGACTGCCGCCACCTGCGTCAGCGCCTGCTTGCCGCTGCCAATAATGGCGAAGTCATCTGCGTCGCGCACGCTCATCCATTTCGTGGCAATGGCAGACATCGCGCTGGTTCGCATCTGTCCGAGGGCGCGCGCCTCGATGATCGCCCAGAGCTTTGCAGTGGTTGCATTCCACAAGATGAGGAGCGGCGTGGAGCCGCCTTCGGGCGTGTTCCCCCATGTTTTGGTTCCGAACACGTTCGCGCCTTCGAAAACCGCGCCGATCGCGTGCATATTGCTGCTCTTGCCCCAGTGCGCTGCGGTTTTCTCCATATTGCGCGCCGACCCTGCCGCCTCTTCCCGCAGGCCGCGCGTCAATGCA
>VAZQ01000329.1 GCA_005883115.1 Alphaproteobacteria bacterium
TGCCATCGACCCCACCAGCGGCGCGACGTCTCTGATCGCGTCGATCGACCACAGCGCTTGGGCGAGCTCGTTTGCCCGCGCGGTGCCGAGCACAGGGCCGACCAGATCAAGAAACTTCGCCTTAAGGCGGGGATCGTCGAGTGGCACGATGCGCGAGCCGAGCGCCTCCTCGGCCTGGCGCGTGAAGCTGCCGCGTGCGGTGATCACCGTCACTCGCGCTGGGCGCAGTTGCGGATAAAGGCGGTCGACATCAGCCGGCGCCGTCACGGTGAGCTTGCGGGCGATCGCGGCAAAGGCGGAGTCGCGCCGCACCGCATCGGCAAAATGCTCGAGTCTGACGGCGCGGAACTTGAGCGCGAGCCCGATCAGATAGGGAAAGCTGAGCTGCGCGCTGGCGAAGTCGTCCCAGCCGGTCTGCGCGTGCTCGGCGGCAATGCGATAAGTTGCAACCTCGATGCGCTCGACCTCCTCGCTCGCGATGTTCTCGTCATTGAGAAGGCCGATGAGCGCCTCGAGCGCGGGCTGGATGTGCCGGCAGCAGGGATAGGGCTTGATGTAGCAGTCCGTGATGCCAAACGGCACCGCGGGCGGGAGTGCGATCGCACGTGCCTTCTCGGCGCGTGCGAAGGCCTGCATGAAACCGTCGCGCTCCTCGATCACCCCGGGCGGACCTTCGACACCTTGCTCCGCCAGGAGCGTCGCTTGCAGTCCCTCGCGGGCGGCGTGGCCGGCGTGCAGCCGCTTGATGTCGCCGCCCCCATTAACGAAGGCGAACAAGCCGGCCCCGCTTGATGCGGCGAGGCCGAGCGCGTTGGCGAGGTGCTCGGCGGAAAGCCCGGCGAGTTTGCCCGCGGCTGCGGCCGACCCGAACACGCCGACCACGGCAGTCGGATGAAAGCCGCGCTGGCGCACTTCGGGATGGCAGGCGCGGCCGATCGCGGTCACCGTCTCGTAGCCGGTGACGATCGCCTCTATCAGCGCTTCTCCATTGCTATGGCGCGCGCAGCCGAGCGCCAGCGCCGCAGGTACGACGACGCATCCTGGATGCACCGAGCCTTGGCGGAAGCCGTCATCGAGTTCGATGCCGTGAGCGGCGGTGCCGCCTAGGAAGGCAGCGTCGAGGAGGTCGGCGCGCCGCGCGCGTCCGGGCACCGGAATGCGACCGGGCGGGCGCGCCGCTCCCAGCACCGCTTCCGCGCGCGTGGCGACCTCGCCGCCTGCACCTGCAATCATGACACCGACGGTGTCGAGCAAATGGCGCCGCGCGTAATGGATAACCTCATCCCCGAACGCTGCGTAGTTCAGCCGGCAGACGAAATCGACGATGGCCGCGGTTGCCCCCGCGCCCGGCTCAAGCGTCTGCAACGCCTCGGCGTGCGCCATGGATTTGTCCTCCTCAGGGCTGTTCGCTCAGCGCAGCGATGATCCTCGCATTCTTCTCCAGCTTTGCAACTGCGGCACAGATGGGCTAGGGGTCAATCGACCCGCGTTCAACAACGGCGACAATGGCCTGGGCAGATAGCTTTCTGCGCACCCTGAAGGAGAACGACGTCAGGCTCGTCACCTACGTCCCCGACAACGTCCTGACGCCACTCATCGATGGTGCGGCCGCCGATAATTACTTCATGTCGATCGGGACAACCCGCGAGGATGAGGCCATCGGCACTTTGGCCGGCGCCTACATGGGTGGCCTGCGCGGCGTTGCGATGATGCAGACCAGCGGGTTTGCGCTCATTGCCAACGCGCTGGCGTCGCTGGTCGTGCCCTACCAGATTCCGGCGATCATCGCCGTGTCCGAGCGCGGCACCTTGGGCGAGTTCAACATTGGCCAGGTCACGGTCGCGCGCACCATGCGTCCGACGCTCGATGCGATCGCGGTCGAGCATCACACGCTCAGTGATGAAGCGACCATGCCTTTCATCGTCGACAAGTCCATCAAGCAGGCGTTCACGACGCAAAGCCCGGTGGTGTTCATCTTCTCGCCGCTGCTCACCGGCGGAAACCCCGCGGCGGCAGCCAAATTGAGGTGAGCAACGTGCCCGCGCCGACGATCGACGCTCCGGCTGTCAAGGTGCTCAACCGCGCCGATTTGACGAAGCGGTTGGTCACGAAGCTCGCGCGCGACGAAGCCGTGGTCGCCGGCATCGGTAATACCAATTTCGACCTCTATGCCGCCGGGCACCGACCGCAGAATTTCTACATGCTCGGCAGCATGGGACTCGCTTGTCCTATCGCCTTCGGCGTTGCGCTCGCCCAGCCCGAGCGCGGTGTCATCGCGCTCGAAGGCGACGGTTCTATTCTGATGGCGCTCGGCTGCCTCGCCACCATCGGAATGGTTAAGCCGCGCAATCTGACCATCGTCATCATGGACAACGGCATCTATCAGATCACCGGCAGGCAGAAGGCCGCGACCGCGAGCAGCGCCGATATCGTCGCCATCGCGCGCGGCGCCGGAATCGCCAACAGCCACTGGGTGCGCGACGAAAAGCATTTCGAGGAATTGGTCTCGCGCCGCTTCGACGACGGCGGGCCGGTGCTGCTGGCGGCGAAAATCGACGATAAGCCCGGCATCGCGCAAACGGTGCGCGACCCGCCGCTCATCCGCAACCGCTTCATGCGCGGCCTCGGCACCGGCCGAGCGAGCGCGCTCGACGCGTAGCCGCGCCTCGCTGCCTAGGGCCTAGCGAATTGCGCTCGAAAGGCGCAAGCTTCAGCAGGGCAGGTGCAATAAGAAACTCGAGGAGGAGCCCAAAGGCATGGGGCTCTATGACTTTGTCGCCCAGCAGGAGGGTTTCTTCGCCGCTGAAGGGCTCGACGTCGAGTTCGATTGGAAGACCTTCCGCGGCACGCAATCGAGCTGGAAGGGCCTCGATTATTTCCGGCGTCCGCAGGACCAGCCCTATACGCAGGATAAGCGCGAGGTCATCCAGGGCGCCTGCGTTTGGGGCACGATCTGCAATGCCAGCGCCGGCATGGGCAAGATGGTGCCCGATGCCTATGGGGTGTCGCCCTGGGCGATCTTCGTGCGGCCCGATTCGCGGATCCGCCAACCGGAAGACCTTAAGGATGTGCCCGTATCGGTTGGCATGCGCGCGGGCAGCCACTTCAATGTGCCGTATCGGCTGGAGAAGTACTTGCCGCTCGAACACATCAAGGTGGTGAACACCGGCGGTTTCGGCGCGCGGCTCAAGGCGCTATTGGATGGCGAGGTCGAGGCGGCAAGCCTGTTGCCGCCGCAGATCGCGATGGCCGAGCAGCTTGGATTGCGCCAGATCATCGCGGATACCTTCAAGACGCTGTGGTGGGTTCCGGACAATTTCGAGCCGGAGGTCGTGCGCGCGTATCTGCGCGCGCTTGAGCGCGCGGAAACGGCCATGGACGCCGAGATGGAAAAATACCTGCCGTTGTGGCGGCTCGCGGTGCCGGCCGAATTCGAGAATTTCCATCCGTGGGGCTATGCGAGGTTCGGCCGCGGCGAGCGGTTCTATCATCGTAGACTGCCGCGCGAAGAATTCGACGAGACGCTGGCGCAGGTCAAACGCTGGGGCCTTGACGAGTATCTCAAGGATCGCAGTTACGAGAAATTGAGCTACGCGGCGGCGCCCTGAAGCCCAACGGCGTGCAGTTCGTGCGCCCGCCGAAAAGCTGCGTCATTGGATTGGTTGCGCCTGCAAGCTGTGATTAATTGCGCTTTCCGCCCTTGCGCAGGTCATCGATGAAAAACATAAACCCAAATCCGTTTACCACGCGGCCCGAGATCGAAGGCACGTTCGGCGTCGTCACCTCCACCCACTGGATCGCCACCGCCGTCGGTATGGCGACGCTGGAAAAGGGCGGTAATGCCTTCGATGCCGCGGTTGCAACCGCTTTCACGCTGCAGGTGGTCGAGCCGCACCTGAACGGACCGGGCGGCGACGTGCCGGTCATCATCAATGCCGTGCGCACCGGCAAGACCGAGGTAGTCTGCGGTCAGGGGCCCGCGCCGGCGAAAGCCACGATCGCCCATTACAAGAGCCTCGGCCTCGACATGGTGCCCGGCACGGGGCTGCTCGCCGCCTGCGTTCCCGGCACGTTCGAGACCTGGATGCTTCTGCTGCGCGATTACGGCACGATGCGCCTCGCCGACGTGCTTGCGCCCGCCATCGGCTACGCGAGGGAAGGCCATCCTCTGGTCGAGCGCGCGCACACGACCATCGCGACGGTGCAAGCTCTGTTTCGCGAGCACTGGCCGACGTCGGCCGCGGTTTATCTCCCCGCCGGCACGGTGCCTGAGACCGGCGCGCTGTTCGCGAACAAAACGCTGGCCGAGACCTACGCGCGCATCTTGCGCGAGGCGGAGAGCGCGGGCGGCGACCGCGTCGCGCAGATCGAAGCGGCGCGCAAGGCCTGGTCGCAAGGCTTCGTCGCCGAGGCGGTCGACCGCTTCTGCCGCACGCAGGCGGTAATGGATACGAGCGGCGAAGCCCACCGCGGCGTGCTTACGGGTGACGACATGGGGCGCTGGCACGCCCGTGTCGAGCCCCCGCTCACGTACGATTACGGCCGCTACACCGTCTGCAAGGCCGGTCCGTGGGCGCAGGGCCCGGTGATGCTCCAGCAGCTGGCGCTGCTCAAGGGTTTCAATCTCGACGGCGCCGACCCCGTGAGTGCCGATTTCGTGCACCTATTGGTCGAGTGTTCCAAACTCGCCTATGCCGACCGGGAAAAATTCTACGGCGATCCCGATTTCGTCGAGGTGCCGATGGCGACGCTCCTTTCCGATGCCTACAACCAGGACCGGCGCAAACTCGTGACAGAGGAAGCCTCGCTGGAATTGCGCCCGGGATCGGTCGAGGGTTTTGGCGCGGTCGTGAAGCTGCGCCGCGAGGAAGGCCAGCGCCACGCGGTAGGCGGGATGGGCGCGGGCGAGCCGACCGTGGGCCGTATCGGCGAGATGCGCGGCGATACCGTGCACTTCGACATCATCGATGCCGCCGGCAACGTGGTCTCGGCGACACCCTCCGGCGGATGGCTGCAATCCTCGCCCGTCATTCCGGAACTCGGCTTCTGCCTCGGCACGCGCGCGCAGATGTTCTGGCTGGAGGAGGGCCATCCCGCTGCGCTCGCCCCCGGCAAGCGACCGCGCACCACGCTCTCGCCCACGCTCGCGCTTCGTGACGGTGAACCTTATCTCGCCTGGGGTTCGCCCGGCGGCGACCAGCAGGATCAATGGACGACCCAGCTGTTCATGCGCCACGTCCATGCCGGCATGAATCTGCAGGAGGCGATCGACGCGCCCGCTTGGCATTCCGAGCATTTCCCGATCTCGTTCTGGCCGCGCACCGCGCGGCCGGGCGTGCTGGTGGTGGAGGGGAGGCTGCCGCAGGCGACCGTGAAGGAATTGAAGCGCCGCGGCCACATCGTCGAAGTCGACGCCGACTGGTGCGAGGGACGCCTCACTGCCGCTTCGCGCGAGGGCCGTCGCCGCCGCGCCGCCGCCAATCCGCGCGGCATGCAGGGTTACGCGGCCGGGCGCTAAGTCCGCGGCGGAGCGTTCCGTGACGCCAGATAGCAAGGCCGGCGATCTCTTGCTCGTCACCGGCGCAAGCGGCTTCGTCGGCTCGGCCATTGCGCAGGCGGCGCGCACCGCCGGCTATGGCGTGCGCGTGCTCGTGCGGGCATCGAGCCCGCGCACCAACATTGCGCCCGGCGACGAGGTGATGATCGGCGACATCCGCGATCGTGCTTCGCTCGCCACGGCATTGCGGGGCGTGCGTTATCTGGTCCACACCGCGGCCGACTATCGGTTGTGGTCGCCCGCTCCCGAGGAGATCTTCCGCACCAATGTGGAAGGCACGAGGGCCGTCATGGAGGAGGCGCTCCGAGGAGGGGTCGAACGCATCGTCTATACCAGCAGCGTCGCGACGCTCGAGCTGCGGAACGATAAGCCCGCGGACGAAACATGCCCGTTGCCCCCGAACCGCGCGATCGGTGCCTACAAGAAGAGCAAGGCCCTTGCCGAACGTCTGGTCGAAGAGATGGTCGAGAAGCAAAAGCTTCCCGCCGTCATCGTCAATCCCTCGACGCCGATCGGCCCGCGTGACGTCAAACCCACCCCAACCGGGCGCATCATCGTCGAGGCGGCGCGCGGCCGCATGCCGGGATTTGTGGAGACCGGCCTCAATCTCGTCCACGTCGACGACGTGGCGGCGGGGCATTTGGCGGCTTTGCGCTGCGGCCGCATCGGCGAGCGATATATCCTGGGCGGGGAGAACGTGCGCTTGGGCCAGATGCTCGCGGACGTCGCCGAGATGTGTCATCGCCGTCCGCCGCGACTACGATTTCCCATATTCGCGCTCTATCCGATTGCGCTCGGCGCCGAATGGCTCGCGCGAGTGACCGGCCACGCGCCGTTCGCCACTCGCGACGGGCTACGCCTGGCGCGCCATTACATGTTCTTCAACGACGCAAAGGCGCGCCGCGAGCTTGGCTATACGTCGCGACCGTATCGCGAGGGGATCGCCGACGCGCTCGCCTGGTTCAGGCAGGCGGGATACCTGCGTTGACCGGCCTCGTTTCCCGAAACTTCTGCCCGGTCATCCCGGGGCGCGGGCGAAGCCCGCGATCCCGAATCCATAACCGTTGTGGGTGATTGTGGATTGCGGCTCTCGCCGCCGTCGCGATTTGGGCCGGAATGACAAAAGAACATTATTGATGCGCAGGCTCGCGGCGCTCGCGCAGGAAGCGGAAAAATTCGATGCCCTCGCGCAGCCGCCGCCGCAAGGTCTCGGGGCTTTTGACCATTTCGCCGGCGATCGCGGCGATCTTTGGCGCGCGGAAATAAAAGCGTTTGTAGAAGTCGTCCACGGATTGGAAAATCTCGGTATGGCTCAGATGCGGGTAGCTCAACGAGGCGACCTGCATGCCGCTTTCGGTCAGCAACTTGGCGTTCTCGTCGACGAGCCAACCGTTCTCCCGCGCCTGCTTGTACAGGAACGTGCCGGGATATGGCGCGGCGAGCGAAATCTGAATCGTGTGTGGGTTCACCTCAATGGCGAAACGGATGGTTTCCTCGATCGTCTCCTTGGTCTCGCCCGGCAGCCCGAGGATGAATGTGCCGTGGGTGACGATGCCGAGCTCGCGACAGTCCTTGGCGAAGCGCTTGGCGACGTCGACCAGCATTCCCTTCTTGATGTTATGAAGGATTTTCTGGTTGCCGGACTCGTAGCCGACGAGCAGCAGCCGCAGCCCGTTGTCCTTCAACACCTTCAGGGTTGATCGCGGCACATTGGCCTTGGCGTTGCACGACCACACCATGCCAAGTTTGCCGATCTCGCGTGCGAGCGCCTCGACGCGCGGCAGGTTATCGGTCAGCGTATCGTCGTCGAAAAAGAATTCCTTCACTTGCGGAAAGGCCTTCTGCGCCCAGGCCAGTTCCTCGATCACGTGGCCGACGCTACGGGTGCGATAGCGATGGCCGCCGATCGTCTGCGGCCACAGGCAGAAGGTGCAGCGCGATTTGCATCCGCGACCCGTGTAGAACGAGATGTAGGGATGCTTCAGATAGCCGCTGAAATAATTCTCGATGACGAGATCGCGCTTGTAGATCGGCGTGACGAAGGGCAGATCGTCCATACTCTCCAGCACCGCGCGGTCCTCGTTGTGCACGACGAGGCCGTCGGCGTTGCGCCACGAGAGACCGGCGATGCGAGCGAAGTCGCGGTCCTCGGCAACTTCTTTGATGGTGAAATCGAACTCGTTGCGAGCGACGAAATCGATCGCTGTCGACGCCTTGAGACTCGCCTCCGGCTCAACCGCGACCTTCGCGCCGATCATGCCGATCTTCAAGCTGGGTTTGAGCGCCTTGAGCCCCTCGGCGGTTCGCACGTCGACGGAGAACGACGGGGTCGAGGTATGCATCACCACGAGATCGCGATGCATGGCCTCGGGCACGACGTCTTCAAATTTGAGCCGGTGCGGCGGCGCGTCGATAAGCTTGGAGTCCGCGACCAGCGCTGCCGGCTGGGCCAGCCAGGTGGGGAACCAGAAGGACTGGATCTCGCGGCGCATCTGATAGCGCGCGCCGGCGCCGCCATCGAATCCGTCAAAGGATGGCGCTTGTAGAAACAGCGTCCGCATCATGACTGGGTCCCCCGATCAGCCGTCCATGCTCCTGCCACCATTCGGAAGCGGCGACCTCTCCAGCTGACGTCCCACCTGAGGAAGCTTACAACGAAGACCGCAAACGACAATAAGTCGCAGGCGGGCACAAGCCAATACGGTTGCGAGGAAAGGACATAGGCGCGCTCGACCTCGCGTAGAACCGCCCCCCGGCAGGCAATAGTCACCACCGCGAGTGCGATCGCCGGAACGAGGGCGGTCGAGCCGGCGCCGAGGAGCGCCGCGAGCAGAGCCCAGGGGAGGGGATGGCCCAGGACTGATCCCGTGTAACCGATAGGATCGATGCTTCTGATGGTGCGCGCCCAGCGCAGCTGCTGCCGCCACAATTGGCCAAACGATCCTTGGGTGCAGACGTGGGCGACGGCGAAAGGCGGTATCGCGATCTTGCCAGCGTGCGTGCGCAGCGCCTGTCCCATGGCGTAATCGTCCGCGAGGCAGTCGGCGAACGGGTTAAAGCCACCGATCGCGGCCAAGGCTTCGCGCCTGAGCGCAAGCGTGGAACCGAAGCACGGCCGCGCCAAGCCAAGCGCAACTCCGAACACGACGCTCGGCAAGAATTGCGCGTTGATGAAAAGCGCGCCGAGCCTTGCCCAGATACCGGTGATCGCGACGCCATAATAAAGGCAGGTCACGGCGCTGATGCCGGGCTCCTCCAGGGCGGCGATGACGCGTGACAGATGGGAGGGATCAACCCGGATGTCGCTGTCGGCGACAACGACGACGTCGTGGCGGATGCGCGGTGCCATGTTGACGAGGCTCGAGACCTTGCGATTGAGCCCATGGGTTTTGGTGTCGATGACAAGATCGAAATCGCGGCCGGGGAGCACGCGTCGAAGCCGCTCGACCGTTGCGATGGCGGCGTCGTCGGGGGTCTGGACGCCGAACACGATCTGAACATCGCCCCGATAGTCCTGGATGCAGAACGAGCGCAGATTATCGAACAAACCCGGCTCGTCGCCGTAAAGCGGTTTGAGAATGGTCACCGACGGCGCAGCAGCGGGGCATGTCACACTGCGATGCCGCGCGACTCCGCGTAGAAGTATCGCGGCCATCAGGAGATATGCGCAGCCGATGACGGCGACTGCCGATGCCGCGACAGACGACCAGAACAAGATCACCCCTTGGCTCGGCCGATTCGGGAGCGCGGGTCGATCGGTGCGCGCGCGGGCAAAACGGATGCGCGCACGGGAGCTCCATGGTAGCTCGGGACCAAGCGGCGCCATTCCAGCATCTGCCAGCCGAGCAGGCCAGGCGCGCCGAGCGCGAGATCGGCGGCCCGCTTGACGAGCGAAAGCGCGATCGCCTGCTCCGGCGGGATTGCGAAAGCCGCGCACAGCAGGACCAGCGCGGCTTCTTGCGCCCCCAATGCGCTGGGCACCGCGAAGGCCGCTCCGCGCACCGCGTGCATCAGACTCTCGATGACCAGCGCCTCGCCGATGCCGATGGGGTGCCCCATGCACGCGAACACGATCCAGACTTCCGCGACCCCGATAACCCAGCCAACCATGTGCACGATGCTGCTGGAAATGAGGCTCGATCGCGCCGCGTAGATCATCGCCAGGTTGTGATAAACGGCGTCGATGGTCCCGAGCACGCGCCATTCCCGGTCGCCCGCCAAGCGCGGCACGATCGATTGAAGGATGCGTTGCCCGCCGCGCCGTTGCGCGAAATAGAAGCCGGCAAGCAAGAGCGCTGCGATCGCAAGCCCGATGGCGGTGCTTCGTGCCAAGGCATGATCGGCACCCAGTGCTGTCAGCGTAAGAAGGCCGAGTGCCGCGAACAGGAACTGTGCGGCCGCTTGGATGAGGATGTCGACGATCACGCTCGCGGCGGCTAGCGCGCCCGGAACGGCGTACGTTGTCAGCAATCGCGCGCCGATCACGTCACCGCCGACCTGCGCCACCGGCAATAGGACGTTGATCGCCTCGCGAATGAACCGCAAGAATAAGCATGTGCCGAGCTGCGGGCGCATCTTCGCTGGGAACAGCAGCCACCAGCCCGCTCCCGCGACGGCAACCGTGACGCTACGCACCATCACGACCAGCAGAATTCCCCAGCCGATGCTGGCAATCGCCTGGCCGACCGCATCGACGCCGCACCACAGCGTGAGCGCGACGAGCGCGGCAATGCCAAACAGCCACGCTGCGATCCCGGCTTGTTTGACCATCCCCCCACTCCCGTTCCGCAACCCTGTCTGCCTGCGCACTAAGGCATGGGAAAGGCGGTCGGGCTGCTACCCGCAACGGCGAGCTACCAAGGCGTTTTGATGTCGAACGAGTGCGTTACCCCAAATCCAATTGTCACCTGGTCCGGGGAGCCGCGCTGGGTCACGATCGGCGAGCCTGCGGGCTCGCCGCTGAGCCGTTCGTACTCGAGGAAGACGTGCGTCGTCCACTGCGGCGTCCACAGGTAGCGCGCCTGCGTGCCCGCTCCGTAGGAGCGAACGCCGCCCTTGGCATCGTATATCGGCAGCCCCGATATCGCCGACTGCGCCGTGGTGATGCCGAAATAGGGATTGAGCGCAGGCGTGGTTGCGAGCGTGAGCCGCGGACCGCCCGACAAGGTCCATTGAGGGGTCACCGGAACGACGGCATCCGTCGTGATATCGGAGACGATCCCGTGGTGACCGTTGAAGCCCTGCCGCACCTCGGTGCGCGTGCGCAGCCAAGGCACCCACCAATACTGCGCAAAGATGCCCGCCTCGCCTGCCCAAGGAACGTTGCCCAGGCGGTGCACCGCCTCGGAGCTGGCCTTTTCACGCTGCGACCACACGAATTGGCCGACTGGACCGATTTGGTAGTTGCCCCCGTCGATCAATGCGATGTCCAAGCCGTCGCGCGGACCGCGGAAGGGTTCAGGCGTGCCGTAGCGGCGCACGGCGAAGATGGGATAGGGGCGCAGCCGCTCGCGGCTCGAGCCTTGGAACAGCGGCTCTTCTCGGCCTTCTGCACCGAGCGTGACGGTCCAATCATAGGCCGAGGCCGGCGGCGTAGGCGCAGGCGCATAGGTGCGCGGATTGTCCTCGGCTGCAGCTGCCAGCATGGGAATCGACAGCGCAGCCACAAGAGCGGCCATTGCGGCGCGCCAATCCCTCATCTGCCCCCCTCTGACTTCCCCGCGAGGGATAATATCGACCGACAATGTGCAGCCCTCGTTAACATGGCGAAGCCCGTGCGCACAACGCGCGGCCTACGGCAAATTGCTTTTGCGGCGCCCATGTGGCCCGGCGCCAACACGGCATAAAATCATGGAAATTCAGAGTCGTGGGGCGCAAAGCTCGCCACGCGCGCCACGGCATTAGGGTATGGCACAATGCCGCCTCACCCGGGGAGGAGGAACTATCCATGAACGGTGCTGGAATTGTTGCAGAAATACTCAGGCGCGAGGGGACCGAGTTTCTTTCTTGCTATCCGCGCAACCCCTTGATCGAGGCCTGCGCGGCGCTCGACATCCGGCCGATTCTGTGCCGGCAAGAGCGCGTCGGCGTCGGCCTGGCGGACGGCTATACCCGCATCAAGCGCGGCAAGCGCAACGGCGTCTTCGCTGCGCAGGCGGGCCCCGGTATCGAGAACGCCTTCCCGGGCGTGGCGCAGGCCTTTGCCGAGAACGTGCCCCTTCTCGTCATCCCTGCAGGTCTGCCGTTGGCGCGGCAATACGTGCGGCCTGTGTTCCGCGCTGCCGACGTTTATCGGCCCATCACCAAATGGTCGGCCATGGCGCATTCGGTTCAGGAGCTGCCCGACCTGATGCGCCGGGCGTATCACGCCATGCGCAGCGGGAAGGGCGGCCCGGTGCTCATCGAGATTCCCGCCGAGGTGTGGGAGGCGGAGTACGCGGGCGAGCTCGATTACGCACCGGTGCCGGTGCAGCGCGCGGCGCCCGATCCCGACGCGGTCGAGACGGCGGTGCGCATGCTGCTCAGGGCCAAGGCTCCGCTGCTGCTGGCGGGACAGGGCGTGCTCTATGCCGACGCGAGCGATCGCCTCACAGCCTTGGCCGAGCTTATTCCGGCGCCGGTCATCACTACCAATCCGGGCAAGAGCGCCATCGCCGAAAACCATCTCCTCGCGCTCGGCGCATCCACGCGCTCGCGGCCGAAAATGGTCACGCACTTCATGGCCAATGCCGATCTTGTCCTAGCGATCGGGTCGAGCCTCACCCGCACCCCGTTCGGCCCCGGAGTGCCGCCGGGTAAGACAATCATCCATTCGACCAACGACGCCTCGGATATCAACAAGGAATACCGCGTCGACCACGCCGTGATCGGCGATGCCGCGCTGGTGCTCGATGCCTTCATCGCCGAGGTCGGCCGGCAAAAGGGCGCGGGCGGAGCCAACGCGCTCGCCTCCCTCAAGGAGGAGGTTGCCACCGCGAAAAAAGGCTGGCTCGCCGAATGGGAAAAGCACCTCGATTCCGAGGAAATGCCGATCAATCAGTACCGCGTGATCCGCGATCTCATGCGCAGCGTTGACCGCGACCACGTCATCATCACGCATGATTCCGGCGGGCCGCGCGAACAGCTCATCCCGTTCTGGGAGACGACGGTGCCCGGCTCCTACATGGGTTGGGGCAAGTCGACCCAGCTCGGCTATGGGCTCGGTATCACGATGGGCGCAAAGCTCGCGGCGCCCGAGAAGCTTTGCGTCAACATCATGGGGGACGCCTCGATTGGCATGACCGGCATGGACATCGAGACAGCGGCGCGCAACCGTATCGGCATTCTCACCATCGTCTTCAACAACGGGGTGATGGCGGCCGAGCGCGACGTGCTCCAGCTGTCAACCAAGAAGTATGGCGCGCTGACCATCGGCGGCAACTACACGAAAGTTGCCGAGGGCCTCAACGTCGCCGCGATGCGAATCGAGAAGCCCGGCGACATCGCGCCGGCAATCAAGGACGCGGTGCGCGTGACCGAAACGAGCGCGCCGTTTTTACTCGAGGTCGTCGTCAAGGAAGGCTACGATTTCTCGCGCTATCCGCTGGAGGGACTCTAGTCCCCGCGGCCCCGACGCGCCGTTACTCCGTCTTCCACGGCACGGCTTTGCGCTCGATTTCCTGGAACAGCACCGAGGTAATCAGCCCGAGAATGCCAATAGTAACGATGCCCACGAACATCACGTCCACCTGGAGCAATTCCCAGGAATTCCAGATCAGGTAGCCGATCCCGCTTTTGGTCGCGACGAATTCTGACGCGACCAGCACGATGAACGAGACCGCAAGCGCAATGCGAAGTCCGGCGAAGATCGTCGGCAGCGCCCCAAAGAAAACGATGCGGGTGAACATCACGGTCTGGCTTGCGCCGTAATTCTTCGCCACGTCCCAGTAGATCCGCTCGATGTTCGCGGCCCCGACATAGGTGTTCACGACAACTGGGAAGAACACGGCGATGGCGACGAGGGCGACCTTCGAGGCGTCGCCGAAGCCGAAGGCGAGCAGCAAAAGCGGCATCAGCGCGATTTTTGGGATCGGAAACAGCGCGGCAATCAGCGGGTCGACCATGATGCGCACCGGCTTGAACATGGCCATCAGCAGCCCGACCGCCACCGCGGGCACCGCGCCGATGATGTAGCCGAGAAAGACGCGATAGAGCGTCACGCCCACGTGCCATTCGAGCTCGCCGGTCCCCGCGAGCGTGATGAAACGCCGCGCGATATCGCTCGGCGCAGGGACGAAGCGGCGGTCGCCGATCCCGGCCATCAACAGGATTTGCCAGATCACGAGGAAAGCGACCGGCGAGATCAGATACAGCAACCGCTCGCGCGTCTTGCTGGACATCTCGATATTCATGAATGGCTCCCATCGGTGAGGGGCGTAGGGTGGACAAAGGCGCGCGTCACTCGGTTTGTCGCCATGGGCAGAATCGTGCGCGCGCCCGGCCCACGCTGCGACGATGCGGCAACGATTTCGTCCAAGAGTAACGGTTCATTTCTCCTCGTCGTGGCGCGCGCGCGTGACCTCGTCCTCCAATACACGCCAGATATCGAGCTTGAGCCGGCCGAACTCCGGCGAGGCCGACAAGGTCATGGGATCGCGCGGCCGCGCAAAGGGCACGTCGATGATCTGTTTGATGCGGCCAGGCTGGGCGGTCATCACGACGGTGCGATCGCCGAGCAACAACGCTTCCTCGATCGAATGGGTGACGTAAATCACGGTCTTGCGGGTCTGCTCCCAGATGCGCAGCAGTTCGGCCTGCAAAATGATGCGATTCTGGGCATCGAGGGCGGCAAGAGGCTCGTCCATCAGCAGCATGGCCGGGTCGGTCACAAAAGCCCTGGCAATCGCGCTTCTTTGGCGCATGCCGCCGGAGAGTTGGTGCGGATAGTGCTGCCGGAACCTCGTGAGGCCGACGAGCTTCAGGGCCGCCTCGACGCGTGCGGCCGCTTCGTGAGCGCCTACGCCGCGCGTCATGAGGCCAAAGCCGACATTGGCCTCGACGCTCATCCAGGGAAATAGGCCGCTCTCCTGAAATACCATGGCATTCTCGACCGCCCAGTTCGGCGCGTCGACTTTGATCGTGCCGCCGCTCGGCGCAGTCAGACCCGCGAGGATGCGCAACAGGGTCGACTTGCCGCATCCCGACGGACCGACGATGCAGACGAATTCGCTCGGAGCGATGCGCAGGTCGATATGGTCGAGTGCAACCAGGCGCGCCGGGCCGCTCAGGTAAAGCTTGCGCAAGCCTGCGATATCGATCGCCGCGCCGCGCCGCTCGCCGGCCATTCGTCGTTTCTCCCGTGGCGCGCTGCGTCAGCGGCAGCCGGCGAGCGTGCTCTGCTTGTTCTCGAGCACGAACGGGGGAAGCTTGCCCAGCGCGTAATCGACGTAGCTTTTGTCCACGACCCTATCGGCCGGAAACTCGGCATTACTCATCCTGTTGGTGTGGAACCAGGCCTGCATGTCCAGCATGCTCGCGACATGGATCGTGCCGTTGGGGCTGCGGGCCGGCCAGGGATATTTGTGCAGCAACTCCGGGCGGGTTTCGGTGCCGCTGCGGATCGCCAGCTCAATGAACGCGGCGCGGATGGAGCCGCCGTGATAGGCCTGGCAATAATCGCG
>VAZQ01000330.1 GCA_005883115.1 Alphaproteobacteria bacterium
GAAGTTCACGGCATGCCCGCCCTCGAGCAACTGCGCGGTGAAGGGCGGAATCGTGATTGCCGCGTCTATCGCCTTATTGTTGAAGGCAACGGCATATTGCGTGAAGGGAATGACTTTGATGTCGACATCGTTGAGAGTGAGGCCGTCGCTTTCGAGGAGCTTGCCGACTTCATAGGTCGAGACTGCCCCCTGGCCGTTCGTGGCGATGGTCTTACCCTTGAGCTGCCGCAACTGCGTGATCTGGCCCTTGAGGTCGGGGCGCAGCATCAGGTTGTGGCCGAGCGGACTCGAGACGCGATCGAGAACCATGGTGACCGGCAATTTTTTTTCCAGCGCGTTGAAATAGCCGGCGGAAATGCCCCCCTCAACGAGCTGCAGCTGATTCTGCGCCAGTAGCGCAATCGAATTGGCCGCGGTGTCGAGGGTCTCGGTCACCACGTTGATGCCGTGCTCCTTGAAGTAGCCCTTTTCGACGCC
>VAZQ01000188.1 GCA_005883115.1 Alphaproteobacteria bacterium
ACAGCGTCACGCGAGAGCCGCGCCCGCTCGCCGGCTGCAAGTCTGCGAGCGCGAGTGCCGCCAGTGCAAGATCGGCGCCGGCCAGCGCGGCGGCCGCTAGCACCGCGAGCGAGTTGATGACCAGATGCCGACCCGGCGCACCGAGCTTGTAGGTGACGTCGGTTCCGAAAATTCGCGCCTGCACCGTGGACGTGTCCGTCTGGAGCGAGCACTTCATGAGCCGCGCATCCGCGCGCGCGTGCTCGCCGAACGAAAGGACGCGATCGATACCCGTATTCCGGGCGTTGCGCGCGAGGCGGGCGAATTGCGAATTGTCGCGATTAAGCAGGGTGGCGCCATCGCGCTCAAGCCCGGAGAAGATTTCCGCCTTGGCGTCGGCGATCGCCTCGAGTGAGCCGAAAAATTCGAGGTGTACTGGCTCGACCGCCGTAATGATGGCTATCTCGGGTCGTACCAGCTGGACGAGCGGCTCGATCTCGCCGGCATGATTCATGCCAATTTCGAACACTGCGTAGCGCGTGCTCTCGGGACAGCGCGCGAGCGACAGGGGCACGCCCCAATGATTGTTGTAGGAGGCGAGCGACGCATGCGTCTCCCCACTCCTCGACAGCGCCAGTCGCAGCGCTTCCTTGGTTCCGGTCTTGCCGACGGAGCCGGTGACCGCGATGATCTTTGCACGTGTGCGCGCACGCGCTGCCCGCGCCAAGTCGCGCAAACCTTCGAGGACGTCGGCAACGACGACGAGCGGCGCACGGTCGGGAAAGTTCCCGCGCTTGTGGGCGGCAATAACTGCAAGGCCGGCGCCGGCTTCGAGCGCGGCCGTAACGAAATCGTGGCCATCGCGGTTGTCCCCTTTGATGGCGAAGAACGCCTCGCCGGGCGCAATCGTACGCGTGTCGATGGAAAGACCCATGACCGAGCGCGGCAATGCATCCGCATCGGTCGCGCGCATCGCGCCAAGCATCGCCTCGACGGACCAGAGCGGCCGATCGATCATGCCACCCTCCCGGCAAGTGCAGCGGCGACCGCTTCGTGGTCGCTGAACGGCAACACGTGTTTGCCGATGATTTGGCCGGTTTCATGGCCCTTGCCGGCGATCAAGAGCACGTCGCCGCGACGCAGATCCGCAATCGAACGGTAGATGGCCTCGCGACGATCACCGATTTCGAGCGCGCCAGGCGCGGCTTTGAGGATCGCCGCGCGGATTGCCGCGGGATCTTCGCTGCGGGGATTGTCGTCGGTGACGATGACCCGGTCCGCGAGCTTGGCGGCGATTGCTCCCATCATGGGCCGCTTGCCAGCGTCGCGGTCGCCGCCACAACCGAATACAACGACCAGCCGGCCGCTCGCGTAGGGCCGCAGCGCCTCGAGCGCCTTGGCAAGCGCGTCAGGCTTGTGCGCATAATCGACGAAGATCGGCGCACCGCTGCGCTCGGCGACGAGCTCGAGCCGGCCCTTGGCACCCTTGAGGTCGGCGAGCGCCGCAAAGGTCTCGGACGCCTTGCCGCCGGTTTCGATAACAAGCCCCGCCGCAAGGAGCGCGTTATCAACTTGGAACGTCCCAGGTAGCGGCAATCGGACGCGGTAATCGCGACCGGCGTACTCGAGCACGAGCGCCTGCGCAAATCCATCGATCCTGCTTTCGATCAGGCGAATTCCCTCGCCACGCCTGCCGACGCTGAGGAGCCGAAGGCCGCGGCGTCCCGCCGCCGCCGCGATGACAGCGGCGGCCTCGTGATCGGCCGCGATCACGGCCGCGCCGCCCGGCACGATCAGCTCGGTGAACAGACGCAGCTTGGCAGCAAGATAATCCTCCAGCGTCGGGTGATAGTCGAGATGATCGCGGCTGAGATTCGTAAAGCCGCCGGCCGAAATACGCACCCCGTCGAGGCGACGTTGGTCGAGCCCATGCGAAGAGGCCTCGACCGCAAGATGCGTCACGCATTCGCCGGCGAGCTGATCAAGGCAGCGGTGCAGCGCAACCGGATCCGGCGTTGTGAGCGAGCCGTAGACCTCACGCTGGGGCGAGACGAGCCCTACCGTGCCAATGCTGGCCGCCGCATAGCCGAGCGAGGTCCAGATCTGGCGCGTGAACGCCGCCACCGACGTCTTTCCGCTCGTCCCGGTAACCGCCGCAATCACCTGCGGCTGGCGCGGAAACAATGCCGCCGCAGCCAAGGCCAAAGCCCGCCGCGTGTCTTGGACCTTGACGAAGGCGATGTCTGACGGAACCGGCGCCGGCGGCGGCCGTTCGGCCATCACCGCTGCAGCGCCCGCTGCCAGCGCCTGCGCGACGAAATCGAGCCCATCGGCTTTGCCCCCCCTGACCGCCACGAACAGATCGCCCGGTCTGACCATGCGGCTGTCGGCGCTGACGCCCGTGATTTCGAGCGTGGCAAAGCGTGCATCGCTGACGGCATCGGCTGTGAGGAGATCGGCAAGTCTCATCGTATTTTGATCGTCTACCTTTGCTGCTGCATATCGTCCAGGGATGCCGGCGTCGTTCAGGAATACCGGCGATCCGGTGGTTGGGTTCCCCGCCCGCTTCTCGGGAATTTTCGTAGGCTGGGATCGCCGCTTTGGCGGTGAGGAGAGGATCTGGCTATCTGCTGCCGGCGCTCGCCAGGATCAGCTTGTCGGAAGGTGGGAGCTCGAAGCGCGGCTCGAGCCCGAGCAAGGGCGCAATGCGGGTGATGACGGCACCGCCGACAGGCACTGCGTTCCATCCCGACGTGGTGAAGCCGTGTGTGTCCGGGGTCGCCTGCGGTTCGTCGAGCATGATGAGAAGAAGATAGCGTGGCTGGTCCGCCGGCAGAACGGCCGTGAAGGAAGTGAGCACCTTGGTCTTGGAGTATCGGCCGCCGATCACTTTATCCGAGGTGCCGGTCTTGCCGCCGACATAATACCCCTTCACATCGGCTTTGGTGGCGGTGCCTTTCTCGACGTTAAGCCGCATCAAATAACGCATCTTCTCGCTTGTCTCAGGCTTGACCACCTGTCTGGCGAGCGCCCGCGCCTCGGCTTCGCTGCGCTTAAGGAATGTCGGCGGAATAAGACGTCCGCCATTCATCAGCGCACTTATCCCCGCCACCGCCTGCAGCGGCGCCACCGAAAGCCCGTGCCCGAACGCGATGGTCACGGTATTGAGCTCGGCCCAGCCCTTGGGGACGAGCGGCTCCGCGCTTTCCGGCAACTCGGTGCGCAACCGCTCCAGCTGGCCCATCTTGCGCAGGAACCATTTGTGGTGCTCGATCCCGAGGCTCAACGCCATACGCGCAGTGCCGATGTTGGAGGAATAGGTGAAGATCTCGGGCACTGTGAGCACGCGGTTCTGGGCGTGGAAATCGTGAATTGCGAACTTCCCGTATTGCAGTGGATGGCTAGCATCGAAGGCGGATTTGAGCGTGATCTTGCCGGAGTCGAGCGCCATCGCGACGGTGAGCGCCTTAAAAGTCGAGCCCATCTCGAACACACCGGTGGTGAGGCGGTTGATGCGAGTCGGATCGAGGGCCTCACGTGGATTGTTCGGGTCGTAGTCGGGCACCGAGACCATCGCGACGACCTCACCGGTGCGCACATCAGTCAGGAGGCCCGCAGCCGCTATGGCCTTGAACTTGGCGCGGGCGGCGATCAGCTCGTCGCGCAGCGCGTGCTGCACGCGCAGGTCGACGGCAAGCTCGACTGGCTTTTGCAAGCGGTCGGTGGCGAGTCCTGCGAGATGCAAATCGGCAAGCCCGCGCGCGTCGAGCCATTTCTCGATGCCGGCGGGAGACCTCGGCGCCGTTGGGATAGACGCGCTTGTTCTCGGGCAAGAAGCCGACCCCGGGAATTCCAAGGCGATGGATCTGCTCGCGCTGCTCCGGCGTGATCTCCCGCTTGAGCCAAACGAAGCGGCGCTTGGATGCAAGCCGCGCGCGCAGCTCGGCGGCATCAATGTCCGGCATGACGGCGGTGAGCAGTTCGGAAGCCTCATCGACGTCGATGATGCGGTGCGGTTCGGCGAACAGC
>VAZQ01000189.1 GCA_005883115.1 Alphaproteobacteria bacterium
AGCTGCCTAGGGGCCGCTGGCCCCGTCCGTCGCCACCCGATTGCGCTGCGCCCTGGTAAGGGCCAATTAAGCCATCGGATCGGCCGCGAGCGAACGTGTTGCACCTGCCTCTGGCTAACCCGTCTGCAGGTTCGCCGCGGCCTACACGGAGGAGGAGATCATGCCTCACACCCGATACATTGTCGTCCAGCACAAGGACGAATGGCTGATCAAGTTCGGTGATGAAGAGTATGGGCCCTACCACAGTCGGGCCGAGGCGATGCTGTTCGCGATCGATGCTGCGCAGAAACTGGGTGAGCAAGGCGAAAATACCCAGGTGGGCTTGATGGGCGAGCATGGCCGCTTCCGAGCGGAATGGAGCTACGGCAAGGATCCTTATCCGCCGCAGGGATTATAGGGTGCTTGGCCTCCGGGGTCGATTGGCGGAGAGGATGAGCAAGATCGAGATTGGGCTTGGCTCCCTGCACATCAACGCGTCGGTGATCGCCCAAGGCCTCGCGCTCGAGCCCTCGCTGGTTCAAGCCATGATGCGCAAGGGAGAGATCACCAGCCTGTGCGAGCGCGGCGTGAATGAGGATGCGGGGCGCTATCGGCTGACATTCTTCCACAAGAGCCGACGTTTTCGCCTCGTCGTCGACGGGACCGGAACCGTCATCCAGCGGTCGATCGTCGACTTCGAGTGTCCTCGATAGTGGTGAATAGGTAACAGCCAATCAGATCTGGCGCGACTTCCTCCACGCGCCGTGCAAAAAACTCCCTCGTAAGAACCGGCATCCGCTCGGCGCAAACATGATCAATCATTGAAACTCTCCATAGAAGAAGGCGCACATTGTCGTGGCATCGCCGCCGCGCAGCAACTTGCGCCAACGTCGGGTTCATTCCATCAACGGACTCGGTTCCTAGTACGGATCGGTTGCAAGGCATAATCTTTCTCACCATCGGAAACTTGACGTCCCCCCGATCACACGACTTATTGCTGAGACTTGGCGCGCGAAGGCGGAAACCGAGCTAGGATGAGAATGGAGCTTGCCGGGGAGGCAACCCATGAGCTTCGCAAATCGACGTGAATTTTTGCGCGCCTCCGGAGCGGCTGCGTTTTCCGCAGCCGTACCGGCCGACCTCTTTGCACAATCTGTCGATACGCCGATGCCCTCCGGCCCCGCCTGGGATCCTGGCTCGGTCCGTCACTTGCTCCCCACCGTCAGCCACAACCGCATCCTGGTCAAAGCATCCTTCAACGCGCAGCTGCCGAGCGTGCCGACCCTGCGCGTCGGTGAAACCTCAGTAGCCGGACGGATGAGCGACACGCGCGGCGAGTTCTGGCACTTCCATGTGACCGACCTGCGACCGGCGCGCACATACCAACTATCGATCGTTGGCAACCAGGGCCGGCCACTGTGCGAGCCATGGGAGCTTGCGACCTTCCCGGCACCTGACGAGCGGCCAGGACAATTCCGAGTTTTGTTTTTTTCCTGTGCAGGCGGCCATGAGGCAATGAAATTCTTGCCGCCAGCTGTGCGCAATCGGCTGTTCAGACGCGCCCTAAGCTTTCAGCCGCAGGCTGCCGTCGCCAATGGCGATCATGTCTACTGGGATCTACTGTCGCCACTGACATCGAAACGCTATGGCGCGTCGGCAGAGGCCGAGAAGATTGCAGGCAAGTTCGATCGCGCTGGCATCGTACTGGGTGGCGATAACGAGACTATACTCAAACGCGCGGTCGACCCCCAGATCGCCCCAATTTACGGCGCAGATTTCCGTTCGACGCCCATGTTTTTCGTTCAGGACGATCACGATTATTTTGACAATGACGAGGCAACCGACGACATCATCACCTTTCCGCCAACACATTTCATGCTGCAGCTCGCGCGGGCGACGCAAGTGATGTATTATCCCGAATTCCTTCCTGACGTGGCGCGTCCGCGCGGATTACCGTGGTCGTCCGCCGCGGATCGCCCGGATGGCGTGTCAGAAACGTTCGGCACGATCCGCTATGGCCGA
>VAZQ01000190.1 GCA_005883115.1 Alphaproteobacteria bacterium
GCGCCTTCTGTTTTTGTGTTCGGTGTGGGGAATGACCGACGCGGTGAAATCCCGCCGGCTTGTCGAAATAAACTGCTTATGCAGTTCTGTATAATCAGGGCGGCCGAGCACAGAGTACCCTGTTTATACGGCGAAGATGTTCGGACAATATTATTAGCCAGTTATGTCTAATTCTCGTTCTGCCGCAGTAGCCCATCGGTAGGAGAGCGATCATGAGAAGAGCGCTAGCCTTCTTCATCATCATACTGGGCCTCGGCGCTACCCTGCGGGCCCAGTCCGATACGGCTTCACGCCGCCAGGCACTCCTAGCGCGCGCGAAGGCGCTCGAGCTCAGCACCCCTTACGTGCCACCCCCTGGCGACCCTCTCGAGCATCACACGGCTGGATACGCCAAGATCATGTGTTCGGCTGTGTTCATCACCGGTCTCGATCCCGACTTCGCGGCCGAGAACATCGGGTACTTTACAAGCCCTTACGCTGAGCGTGCGAAGGTAGCGAAGCCCGTGATCGATCGTGCCCACAAAGCGGTGCATATCATGCTCCCGAACGGCGTGACGCGCACGGCAAAGTACTTCGGCGACCAGGGCTGCGTGACGCTGCCAGTAGGCAAGGACTCGGTGAATTTCACGCCGACCAAGGTCATGAGTCAGCTGCCGGACCCCTCGACTGAGCCGTGGCCCATGGGCGATGTCCTGCCCAGAGACCCGCTACCAAAGGAGATCGATACCGCCAACGTCAAACACGCCATCGACGCGGCCTTTGAACCTGACTCCGGAATGACGGCCGCCTTCGTCGTGACGTGGAGGGGACGCCTCATCGGCGAGCGATACGGCGAAGCGATCACGATGCATACGCCACTCGAGAGTTGGTCGATGGGCAAGAGCGTGACCGCCACATTGATGGGCATCTTGATCAAGCAGGGTGTCTACGACCTGTGGCAGCCGGCGCCCGTCCCTGAGTGGCAAGGTCGGGACGATCCCCGTGCCAAGATTCGCATTGCGGATCTCCTACATATGTCAAGCGGCTTGCGGATTAGGGCGCCCCAAGATCCAGACTACGACCCCTCGGGGCCGTATCCCGATCACCTCTACCTCTATACCGGAGCCGTCAACTCCTTCCACTACGCGGCGACGCGTCCTCTGCAATGGCCCCCAGGCGCCGTAGGCCGCTATCGGAACACCGACGTCGTGCTGATCAATTACCTAGTGCGTCTCGCTGTCGAGAAGCGAGGCCAAGAGTACTTCTCGTTCCCGCAGCGCACGCTCTTTGACAAGATTGGGATCCGGACGATGGTGATGGAAACGGACCCGTATGGCAACTTCCTTACTCAGGGGTACGAGCTCGCATCAGCGCGGGACTGGGCACGCCTCGGGAATCTGTACCTTCAAGACGGGCTATGGAACGGGAAGCGCATTCTCCCGGAGGGATACGTACACTTCGTGAGTACGGTCGCGCCCGCGTGGGTCGCGGATAAGCGTCCCATTTACGGAGCGTTTTTCTGGCTTAACACCGACAGCCGAATCTTCCCGGTGCCAGGTGACGCGTATTTCATGTGGGGTGCGGGCGGTCAGTACACGATCATCATTCCATCACACGACCTCGTAGTGGTGCGGCTGGGGCACTATAGGGGTGAGGCTGTGGGAACTGCGAGTCTCGCACGCGCGCTCACTCTCCTTGTGCAGGCCGTGCCCCGAAGGCGGTAAGGCACACTCCTCCGACAGATACGTCCTGGCTGCGGCCTAACAAGCGCTTGAAGCTGACGGCGCGCGTAGATTAAGGAATGAATCTTTCTTTAGCGCGCCGCAGCTTAAGCGCGATTCGTTAGATGGCGCTCACGCACTCATGTCGGGACAGATGAGACTACGTACCGTGGGACCCGATAGCCCCGGCCAGTGTGAGCCGGGACTATCGGACGACCGACCGCGAGATCCACGTCTCTGTTACTGTCCCGAGCTCTCACCCAGGGCGACGAGAAGCTCGTCCAGCTGATCGAACGTCTCGCCCATTGCATCGGCTGCTCCGGTGCCGGCAGCGTCGAGCGCTTCCTTCGAAGGATAGCTCTCGCGCAGGACCACCAGCGTCTTGCCGCCCTTTTCCTCGAAGGTCACCGTGGTGACAGGCCCGCCCTCGCCACCTTCTTCATTGGTCCACGCGAGGCGCGAGTACGGCTTCACTTCGACATACGAGCCGAAAAACGCGGCAGGCTCGGGGCCACCGTGGTCGAATACCAATCGGTACTTGCCTCCGACACGAGCATCCACCTCGCAGGACAGCAGGGTCATTCCCATCGACTTGGGCACCCACCAACGCTTGAGCAGCTCGGCCTTGGTAAATGCCTCGAACACGATGCGCGCCGGGCCGTTGATGGTCCGCGTGACAATCACCTCGCGGTCCGACTTCCGTTCCACCGTGGTGCGGTTCTTCACGGGGCCGGGCTTACTTTCGATTCTTGCGTTCATCGCTCTTCTCCTTTCGTGTCAGTTCCTCGACAACCTTGTCCAACTCATCGAAGCGTTCGTCCCAGCGCTGGCGGTACCTCTCGAGCCATACCGTCTCTTCCTCCAATCGGCGCGGGCCCAGCTGGCACGTCCGCACGCGCCCGATCTTCTTCGTGGTGACGAGCCCCGCCTGCTCCAGAACGCCGACGTGCTTCTTCATGCCCGTGAGCGTCATGTGGAACGTCTCGGCAAGGTCCGTGATCGAAGCGTCGGCTCGTCCGACCTGCTCCAGAACGCCACGCCGCGTGGCGTCCGAGAGCGCGGCGAACGAAGTATCAAGTCGGGTCCTCATATACTGAACCATATGGTTCAGTATATAACGCAAGCGTTGCGGCATGGCAAGGGCAGCTCGCGGACGCGCTGTGAAAAGGGCCCCGCGAGTGCGGAGCCCCGGTACCCGTAAGGCACAGATAAGGCACAGCGGAGAGACCTAAATGC
>VAZQ01000191.1 GCA_005883115.1 Alphaproteobacteria bacterium
AGCCTATTCAGGCGAAGTGGTCGCGAAGCGCAATCCTCCCCAGGAGCTGAGCGAGCCGTAGATTCCATGGGGCGATGAGCGTGCATCCGATAGGTTTGGGTTTCCAACACTCGAACCAACGGAGACGTCAGATGCAAGCATCCAACGTATGCACGCCCACCGTCGATCATTTTGGCACGATTTTGGTAGCGATTGAACTGAGCCGGCAGAGTTGGCTGGTGACGATGCACAGTCCTGATCGGGATCGGATCTCGCGCCACAAGCTCTGCGGCGGGGATCATGCTGGTTTGCTGGCGCTGATCGAGCGTGCGCAGGAGCGGGCGGCGCGGGCATTGGGATCGGTGCCGGCAGTGGTGAGTTGCTACGAGGCGGGATACGACGGGTTTTGGCTGCACCGGCGTCTGATGGCGGCGGGGATTACCAACCACGTGTTCGATCCGGCCAGTATTGCAGTGGAACAGCGGGCTCGACGGGCGAAGACGGACCGCATCGATGGCGAGCTTTTGCTGCGCACGCTGATGGCGCATTGGCGCGGCGAGCCGCGGGTGGTGCGGATCGTGCGCGTGCCGAGCGCGGAGCAGGAGGACGCCCGCCGCGATACCCGCGAGCGGCAACGACTGATCACAGAACAGACCGCTCACACCAATCGGATCAAGGCACTGCTGCGGCTCTTGGGGATGGCTGTGGGCAACCCCCGCCGCCGCGACTGGCTGATCTGGCTCGCGGCGCAACGCGATTGGCAAGGCCAGCCGGTACCGCCGCGGCTCGCCGCCGAGCTCGAGCGCGAGCATGCCCGGCTGATGCTGGTGCGTGAGCAACTTGAGGCGCTCTCGCAGGCGGCTGTTGGCGCGGATGCGCCAGCCGCCGCGGCACAGATGGCGCGGCGCAGCGCCCTGCTGCTTCGGCTCAAAGGCCTGGGTCCGGTGTTTGCGGCGACGCTGACCAACGAGGTCTTCTATAAGGACTTCCGCAATCGGCGCGAGGTCGCCGGCTATTGCGGCTTGGCGCCCAGTCCGTGGCGCAGCGGAGCGACCAACCATGAGCAGGGGATCAGCAAGGCCGGTAATCCGCGCGCACGCCACAAAGCGATCGAGCTGGCCTGGCTGTGGCTGCGACATCAGCCGGACAGCGCGCTCAGTCAATGGTTCCGTGAGCGCACGCTCAATGGGAGCGGTCGCATCAAACGCATCGCCATCGTCGCCTTGGCGCGCAAGCTGATCGCGGCGCTGTGGCGCTATCTCACCACCGGGCTCGTTCCCGAACATGCGGTGCTCAAGGCAAAAGCGTAACGAACGCAACGGACGCGCCGGCGCCGCGGCATTTGCCGCGGTCAGCGCGGGATGGATGGTGACCGTGCCACCCTCGGGCCAACACAACAGCCGTCTTGTAGATGGGTCCCATCCCCACGTGGCTTTCCTCGCCGCAAGCATGCGGAATATGGGTACGGGCCAACACGGTCCGACCGGATATGAGGTGATGCAGTGAGCTGCATAACTCATTGGAAGCCAGTTCCCGCTCATGTCGACCGCGGCAGCGCGCTGCGCTACGCATGGCTCCGCGCGCCGCCGCTGGTACCCGCCCGCAATCTTCAGCCCAGCCGATCACGGTGCTTGACTCAAACGCCCCATATGAGGGTGGGCAAAGGCGCGCTGCTTGGTTTATCCGCGCGGGCAAAATCGCGCCCGCGCCGTGCCCACGCGGTGACGGTATCGCAGGCGATTTTGCCCACCCTACAGCTGCTCATTCGATCACCTGAACGCTCCCGGGTCTGCAGCGCACCACTTCGCTTTCGCTCGTGCTGCGCTGCGCCCGGGACACCTAGCTTGCGCTAGACCCGTGACCCAGCCCGGCGCCCGCTAATACCCGCGGGTGCGGTCGATGACGTGCTCGAGCGGCAGGCCGGCCTCAAAACGCTCGATCTGGCGCAGCACGCCCGCGGCGAGCGCCTGCGGGTCGGAGAAGGCGGCGTTGTGCGGCGTGATGGTCACTTTGGGATGGCGCCACAGCGGGCTCGTTACCGGCAGCGGTTCGCGCGCAAAGACGTCGAGCGTCGCGCCGGCGAGCGAGCCTTCATCGAGCGCGGAAAGAATGTCGGCCTCGACCTGCAGCGCACCGCGCGCGGCGTTGATGAGATAGGCGCCGCCCGCGGCGCCGTCGCGTTTGAGCTTGCGCAGAAGCTTTAGGTCGAGGATGCCGTAGGTCGCCGGCGTCGCCGGAAGGAGACAGACGAGAATCTCGGAGCGGCGCAGAAACGCCTCGAGCCCAGCCTCACCATGAAAACATTCAATGCCCGCAAGCGTTTTCGCCGTGCGGCTCCAACCGGCGACGCGAAAGCCGAGGCTGGCGAGCGCACCGGCCGCGGCGGCGCCGAGCACGCCCAGCCCCATCACGCCGAC
>VAZQ01000192.1:0-3518 GCA_005883115.1 Alphaproteobacteria bacterium
GTGCGCTGCGCCAATACGTGCAAGCGTGGGATCACGCAGCAGACTGGCTCCGGGGCCGCCCAGCGGCGAATAGGCCATCACCGGCATGCCATGCCGCTCACACCATGGCAGCAGGCCACGTTCAATGCCGCGGTCGTCGAGACTGTAAGGGACCTGATTGGTCGCGCAGCGATCGCCTTGTCGAATCTGGAACAGTTTTTCCATGTCGCCGACTTTGAAGTTGGACACGCCCCAGGCGCGGATCTTCCCTGCCACGTGTAGGTCTTCAAAAGCCCTCACGACATGGGAGAAATCGGTAATCCCGTTTGGCCAATGCAGCAGATAGAGATCGAGGTGATCAGTCCCGAGGCGAGCAAGGCTCGCCTCACAAGCCCGCGCGATGCCGTTTCCCGCCACATGGCTAGGCCACACCTTGGAGACCAGGAACACGCGATTGCGCTGACCCGCGAGTACCCGGCCGATGAATTCCTCGGAGCCGTATATTTCTGCCGTGTCGATTAGCGTCATCCCGAGCGAAAGGCCGGTGCGCAGCGCTTCTTCTTCTTCAGCTACCGGATGTCTTCCCTTTCCAAGACCTGCCGAGCCCTGGCCGAGCGCCGGGACGATGGTGCCGTCGCGAAACTTGACCGTCCGCCCTGCACCGGTTGAGGCCGCACCGGTCGCTGCATCAAGAGCAAATGCGCCTGACGAAGTCACAAACGAACCAAGCGCCGCGCAAAGTCCACTGAATTCGCGCCGGTTCAGCAGCCTCGTATTTTTACCTTTCACTATACGATCCCTTCTACTGAGCGCCGATCCTGCTTGGTCGTGAAGGTGGTTCAGCTGACCGTAGATCCCCTGAGGGCGCCTTGTGTACCTTACTATGGTCCGCATCTATACCCCTCCCGCCACCGAGTATTTGGAGATGAGTCATGACCGACGATGTCTTGGACCATAGCCGTCGCAAATTCTTCCATTTCGGTGCCGCAGCCTTGTTTGCGAGCTTGACGACCAGTCACGCCATGGCTCAATCCGTTTCCAACAAGCTGAAGATTGGCGTCATTGGAAGCGGCCACATCGGCGGCACAATCGGCGGCCTATGGGTCAAGGCCGGTCACTCGGTCCTGTTCTCATCGCGCCATCCGGAAGAGCTGAAGCCGCTGACCGATAGCCTCGGCCCGCTTGCCAAGGCTGGAACGGTTGGAGACGCGCTGGACTTTGGCGATGTCATCCTGGTGGCCGTGCCCTACAAGGCGATCCCGGAGCTTGCCAAGGATTACGGTCCCAAGTTCGCGGGCAAGATCGTGATCGACCCTGCCAACGCGGTTGCCCGTCGCGACGGCGAGGACCTGCTGAAGGAGACGAAAGAAAAAGGCATCGGTGCGACGACGGAATCGTATCTCAAGGGCTCTCACGTGGTGCGTGCATTCAACTCGATGAGCTATACCCACTTCGTGAAGGAAGCGCACCGTGCAGGCGATCCGATGGCTATACCCATTGCGGGCGACGACGAGCGCGCGGTCCAGGTCGCCTCGCAGCTGGTGCGCGATGCAGGTTTCGAGCCGGTGGCAGTGCCCCTTGCCCGGGCGCAGGAGTTCGCGCAGGGCGGCCCCCTTTATGGCCAGCAGCTCACCGGCAAGGCTTTGCGCGAGCGCTTCGGTCTCGCCAAATGACGGAATCCGATGCGGACGCCGCCCCGGCGTCCAACAACCAGTTTCATCGCCTCCTTCGCCGCCTGATAAATGTGACACCAGCCGAGCTTCCTGCGCTCGGCTGGTGCTGGTTCTACATTTTCTCGGTCCTTGCCTCGTACTACATCCTGCGTCCGATCCGCGATCAGATGGGCGTGGCCGGCGGGGTGAATAATCTGCCATGGCTGTTCACGGGCACGTTAATCGCCATGCTGGTCTTGAACGTGCCGTTTTCCGCACTCGTGAAGTTTTTGCCGCGCAAGCAGTTCATTTCGCTGTCCTACCGTTTCTTCGCTTTCTCCATCCTGGTGTTCGGTGCGGCGCTACACTGGGCCACACCGGAGCAAGTGGTATGGATTGGTCGATTCTTCTTTATCTGGATCTCGGTGTTCAATCTTTTCGTCGTCTCGATCTTCTGGTCGATGGTGGTCGATATCTTCAACTCCGAGCAAGGCAAGCGGCTGTTTGGATTCATCGCGGCAGGCGCAACCCTCGGTGCGATTGTCGGGGCGAGCGTGACGGCTTCTCTGGCTCAGTTGGTGCAGCCGGCCTTTCTGCTCGTCGGCGCCGCCATTCTGCTTGAGATATCGACCTTCTGCGTGCGGAGACTGTCTCGACTCTCGGAAAAGATGAGCGATCGGCCGCATGCCGAGCGTAACGAGCAACCGATCGGCGGTGGTGTGATGGCCGGATTCGTCGATGCCGTGCGCTCGCCCTATCTGCTAAACACGGCGATCTTCTTATTGCTTTACGCGGTAACATCCACGTTCCTGTACTTCAGCCAGGCCAGCGTCGTCTCCGAGAGCTTCACCAGCCGCGGCGCGCAGACAGCCTTTTTTGCCACGATCGACCTGAGCGTGAATGTGATCACACTTGTCGTGCAGATTTTCTTTACCGGGCGCCTGGTGCGCTGGCTGGGCGTTGCGGTGGTGCTGGGTTTGCTTCCCGCGCTAAGCATGCTGGGCTTTGGAGCGATCGCAGTGGTTCCGACGTTGGCGGCCGTCGCATCATTCCAGGTGCTTCGCCGTGCCGGCAATTATGCGCTCAGTCAGCCCGCGCGCCAGGTCTTGTACACAGTCGTGTCCCGGGAAGACCGCTACAAGGCGAAGAATTTCATCGACACCGCGGTGTACCGCGCCGGCGACCAGGTGGGAGCCTGGTCCTATGCGCTCGTTGGATTTATTGGCTGGGGGATCAAGGAAGCCGGCATTATCGCTATTGTGCTTTCGGCGCTATGGCTCGCCAACAGCCTCTGGCTCGGCAAACGACAGGAGGTCTTGGCCGAACAGCAGGCGATTGCTGATCGGAACAATGCTGAGGCGGCAGCCACGGCGTAACCGTGTCCGGCGCGCGTCGCTCGCTGGACGGGCGGCTTCATACTGCTGCAAACCATGGCGCCGCTACTTACGTCACTCATCAGTGGCTACCGATCGCGTGGAGGCAATATGGACAACATCCTTGGATCGTCGCGTCGGTGTTGGCAGCTTCGGTCTGGCCGTTTCTGGTCTTGGCTTGTCGGCCAGTCACAATCACAAACCCCCCGGAGTCAGTCATGACCCGACCTATTCCTCCGACGTCGAGAGCTACTTGCCGGCCTCCCAATGAGCGATGATGCGCTTGCGCAAGGCAGCATCCGGCAGCATTCCCGTTCCGGCTTGGCAGTTGTCTGCCATATGCGTTGGATTTCCCGTACCGGGGATCACACACGTAACCGCCGGCTCGGCGAGTACGAACTTCAGGAGGATTTGTGCCCAACTCGTGCAGCCGATCTCGCCAGCCCAATCGGGTAGCGGCCGATTGCTAAGGCGCCGCAACAGACCGCCGCCGCCGAACGGTAGATTGACTAGG
>VAZQ01000192.1:3598-4069 GCA_005883115.1 Alphaproteobacteria bacterium
CTTCCAACTCGTCATAGGCGCTCGCGGTGTAATGCGTGACGCCGAAGTAGCGGATGCGACCGTCCTGCTTCCAGCGCCGTAGCGTCGCAAGATGCGTTTGCCAGTCGACGAGGTTATGCACCTGCATGAGGTCAATACGCTTGACCTTCAGCAGGGCAAAAGACCGCTCCATCTGAGTGATGCCGGCCTGACGCCCGCGCGTCCAAACCTTGGTGGCAATAAAGCTTCGCTCGGGGTCCGGCGCCTCGGCCAACAGAGCGCCTAGCACCGCCTCAGCGCGTCCATACATCGGGGAGCTATCGAATAGTTTGCCCCCGAAATCGCGGAGCGTGCGGATAACATCAGCGAGCGATTTGACCTTGGGACTATCAGCATCGACATCGAAGCCCACATAGGTACCGCAGCCGATGACCGGCAATGGTTCGCCGATCGATGGGATTGGGCGCTTTAGCATTGTTTCTCTTTCATTAC
>VAZQ01000193.1 GCA_005883115.1 Alphaproteobacteria bacterium
GGGAAGGCTTGTTCCGTAACTCATGAGCCATGCCATCGGACGATCTGTTGTCGAGAAAGCCGATCACCCATAGCCTTTTTGCCGCACCGCTCTCCTGCGGCACCGCCTTCCCGCTTACCTCCTGACGCGATTTCGTGCCTTGGCGCTTTTTCGGCCGCCGGCCGTCGGGGCGCGTGGTTAGATCACCGTTGCCGGCATCCGAAAACCTTGTATGGGGCCTATCGGTGTCAAGAAAAAAATCGCCATGCGTTGAGTCATTTTGTCACATCACTAGATTGCGTTGCGGCACGGCTACTCTCTTGCTCGGCTGCGCTGAGCGGTCAAAGCCCCGAAGCCGCGTGCGGCGCGCCGAAGGCGCGGGGCTTGACCGCGAATGCGCAGACCGAGTCACAATAATCGTTGCCGCGACGTACAAACCGTTTCTAGTTTGTGGGTTCTCCTTTCATCGACGTGAGTCGTCTCGCAATCTGTCGATCCAGTCCGACATGATCCGAGGGGAGCTCGCCATCGGGCGCGGGAATCGCGCTACAGCCTTGTATTCGGTCGATCCAGAGGATCGGCGCCATGATGCAGTCATGCGCATCGGCGGCGAAGCTCCGGGGCGGCGGGTCCATTCTGCACAGCGGCTTGGAAGCCATGGTTTTTACGTCGGATCACCGCCACCTCGGATGTCATCGGCAGCCCGTGACATGGGTCGCCAAGCTGTTTGTCCTGGTATCCTTCCCTTTCGATGTTGTCGCTTATGATGCCGGACGTAGGACGATGCCGTCCGACGCTTCGCCCGTAGTGGCGAGACGCCAGAGCGCGATGAGCAGTTTGCGCGCCAGCGCCACGATCATTGTCTTGCGCGTGCTGCCGCGTCTATCGGCGGTTCGCGCTGCAAACCATTGGGCCAAGGCACTGTCCTTTTGGAATCTGAGAAAACGCCAAGCGAATTGGATCATGCCGCACCGCACCCGGGCGTTACCGGCGCGCGCGAGACCTCGCTCGCGCCGGCGTCTTCCGCTCTCATCCGGTGAGCCGGTGAGACCAGCGTAGCGGGCGACCGCTTTGCGGTCACGCCAGTGGCGCGAGAGAACCTCGTTGACCAGCATATCTGCTGTCTCGACACCGATCCCGAGGACTCGCGCAATGAGGCGAACCATCGCGTGCGAGCCGTTCTCTGCAGCAGGGGCAGCCGCGAGCTTGCGCAGGCGTTCCTGCTCGACCGCGCGGATCTGTTCGCGCACCACGTGTAGCCGCGCGAGATGACGGCGCAGTTCCGCGCGCGTGTTCTCCGGTAACGGAGTCCGTTCCGCTGTGCGTAGGCCTTTGAGCTTTTCCTCGGCTTTGCGCAGCGTCGGCCGGAAGGTGCGAATACCCAAGCGCGCGAAGATGGCTTTCATTTGGTTCACGATCCGAGTTTGTTCAGTGACCAGATTCTGCCGCTCGCGGTTCGGCCGCCTCGCGTCTTCCTCCTCGATCGACGGGATCGCCACCATGCTGCAATGACGCTTCTCGCCGCGTAACCAGCCGAGGAAGGCGCGCGTCAGGAGTTCCGTATCGAGGCGATCGGTCTTCGGACGCCGATGTTCGCGCGACACCGCGATGCTCGTGGGATGGATGACATAAACCTCGACGTCGCGCGCCTGCAGCCAGCGCGCCAGCCAGAACCCGTCGCGACCGGCCTCATAAGCAACCACGATGCGCTTGATCTCGCGGCCAGCCTGGCCGGCTTCATTGCGCCAACGATGCAAGAGCTTGAGCAGCTCCTCCTCCTGGGCATCGAGCTTCTTAAGGGGCTGGCGTTCGACGCCGGGAACAAGCGCTGCAACGAGCCACTTTGATTGGCTCATCTCGATCACGGCGATGATCGTGCTATCCTGCTCGAGGGCGGTGAGGGACCTGCTCGCGTCAAAATGACAATGTTGTTGCGACATGGGGGGAGCTCCATCGGTAGCCGT
>VAZQ01000194.1 GCA_005883115.1 Alphaproteobacteria bacterium
ATCATGATCTTGTCGGCGATCACGCGCTCGAGCAGCTTGCGGCGGCTGGTCTCGGCGAGCGCCGCGTCTTGGTCGTACAGGCCGTGCCAGCCGGGGTTGGCCACCACCAGCGCCGGCACATAAGCCGTATCATTGGAGATCATGAGCTGGCTTCCCCCGGACGCGAGGTGGAACGCGCGATGGCCGGGCGTGTGGCCTGGCGCGCTGACGAAGCGGATGCCGGGAGCAACCTCCGGCTCGCCCGTGACTTGGCGGACGTTCTTCCAGGTCGGGAAGACGGCTTGGATGCGCCGCGCCAGTCCTTTTCTCGCCTCCGGCAAGCGGTCGATCAGCGCCGGATCGGTCCAGAATTTGTATTCCACGTCAGAAACAATGATCTCGGTATTCGGGAATACCGGCTTATTGGTCTCCTTTTCCATGAGCCCGAAGATGTGATCGGGGTGGAAATGGGAGATGAGAATGGTGTCGATCTTCGCGGGATCGATGCCGGCTGCTTTCATATTGGCCATCATCTTGCCGGCGGTCGGCTGCACCTGTCCGCCGGTGCCGCTGTCGCACAAAACAGTCTTGCCGCCGGTCTTGACCACCGCCACGGTGAACGGGATCGAAACAAAATCGGGCGGCAATCCCGCCTTCACCATCGCCGCTTTGACGTCTTCGACCGAGGCATTGGCGATGAATGCGGGGTCGTGGGCTTTTTCCCAGATGCCGTCGTAAAGCGCGGTCACTTCGGCCGCGCCGACTTTGTAGGTCACGAAGCCTTTGGCCGGATCCGGCGTCTTCTGGGCGAAGGCGGGCGAGACTGCGAGCCGCGCATTGAGGCCGAGCGCAGCCGCCATGGCGGTGGAAACCACGAAGTCGCGACGCGACAGGTTGAGCATGGGTCATCTCCTCGAGACAGATCGAAAGCGCCGCACGCGCACGCGCGCCGACTGACCCAAGACTCGCAGGTTCTGCGGTTTATTCCCGGCGCCCGCCCCTGCCCACAACGGGGAGGGCTATCGGAATGGCCAATTGTGAGGAATTACCAAGCCATCAATCCATTGCCGGGTCCCTGGGTCCCGGATCTTCGCTCCCCCGGATCAAGTCCGGGGTCGCTCGTCCGGGACACGGCCTTCTCGTGTCCCGGGCGAGTGCAGAGAGCGCTCTTGCGCGAGCGGAACGAGACCCGGGATCCAGCGCGAAAATCGCGAAGCGCAAGATTGGATCCCGCAGCAGGT
>VAZQ01000195.1 GCA_005883115.1 Alphaproteobacteria bacterium
GCGTGGCGCCGAGGTCGACAACATCCTGCGCTTCGAGCACGATTTTCCCGGCGCCAAGGTCATTCGGCTCGAGCGCAATTATCGCTCGACCGGACACATCCTCGCCGCCGCTTCGCATCTGATCGCCCATAACCAGGGCCGGCTCGGCAAGACGCTGCGGACCGAGGACGAGCCAGGCGAGAAGGTCAAAGTCACCTCGTGCTGGGATTCTGAGGAAGAGGCGCGCGCGATCGGCGAGGAGATCGAGCAACTCCAGCGCGACGACGGGCAGGGCAATCCACACCCGCTCGACGAGATCGCCATCCTGGTGCGCGCCTCGTTTCAGATGCGCGAGTTCGAGGATCGCTTCATCACGCTCGGCCTGCCTTATCGCGTGATCGGCGGTCCCCGCTTTTACGAGCGCCAGGAAATTCGCGACGCACTGGCTTACCTGCGGGTGATCCACTCCGCGGCCGACGATCTCGCGTTCGAGCGCATCGTCAATGTGCCCAAGCGCGGGCTCGGCGACGCCACGGTGCAGCTCCTGCACGACCACGCGCGCCGTCGCCGCGTGCCGCTCACCGCCGCCGCGCAGGCGGTAATCGAGACCGACGAGCTCAAGCCCAAGCCGCGCGCGGCGCTGCGCGATCTTCTCGCCACGTTCGAGCGCTGGCGCGCGCAGAAGGAGACGCTCCCGCACATGCGGCTCGCGGAGATGGTGCTCGACGAATCCGGCTACACCGACATGTGGCAGAGAGACCGCTCCGCCGACGCCGCCGGGCGGCTCGAGAATTTGAAAGAGCTCGTCCGCTCCATGGAGGAGTTCGAGAACCTCGCCGGTTTCCTCGAGCACATATCGCTGGTGATGGATACCGAGAAGACCGAGGGCGAGGCGGTGTCGATCATGACCTTGCACTCCGCCAAGGGCCTCGAATTCGAGACCGTCTTTCTGCCGGGCTGGGAGGAAGGGCTGTTTCCGCACCAGCGCACGCTCGACGACCAGGGCCGCGCCGGGCTCGAGGAGGAGCGGCGCCTGGCGCATGTGGGAATCACGCGCGCGCGCCGTCGCGTCAGCATCTACTTCGCCGCCAACCGGCGCATGCACGGGCTATGGTCGTCGAACATTCCCTCGCGGTTCCTCGACGAATTGCCGGAGGCGGACGTGGAGGTCAGGGAAGCGCGAGGCGGCTTTGCCGCCTATGGCAATACCGGCGGCTCGCGCTTCGACGAGATGACGCATTTCGGCTCGAGCTACGGCACGCCGGGCTGGCAGCGCGCGCAGGCGCGCGGCCGCGGCCGCTTCGGCGACGGCGGCTTCGATGAGGATGCCGGGGCTTACTCAGCGCACGATTATGGAATGGAAGACTCCACAGCGTCCGCTCCCCCGCGTGCGGGGGAGGGACAGAGCGGGGGCATGCGCGGCAAGCCGCGCCGCCGTCTTCTCACCATCGAGGGCGAGCTCGTCGCCAAGTCGACCGGCACCGTGTCCGAGTTCGCCATCGGCGACCGCGTGTTTCATCAGAAATTCGGCAACGGCAACGTCACCGCGATTGACGGCAACAAGCTCACCATCCAGTTCGACAAGGCGGGCGAGAAACGGGTGGTGGATAGTTTCGTGGAGCGGTTGTGACGCGCGGACGCTTCGCCCGACGACTCACCTGCGCAGCTGAAACATCACCAGCGCGCCGAGCATGACCCCGCCGCCGAGCGCCTGCAGCGGCGTGAGCACCTGGGCGAGAAAGAGCGCACTGCCGATTGCGGTGAGCAGCGGCTCGAGGTTCATGAACAGCGCGGTGCGGAACGGGCCGATGCGCCCGGTCGAGGCGAAGACGCCGAGCAGCCCGGTCGTCACCGCGAGGCTGAGCACGACCAGCGCGAGCCACCCGGACGCGGTCGCGGGCGGCTGCCAGTTCGCTGTCACGAGCGCGGCGAAAATGAATACGGCCGTCGAGGAGAGGAGCGCATACCAGGTGATGCGTAGCGCGTCGGCGCCGGAGAGGAGCGCGCGCGTCGCGAGCAGCACCACCACCCGGCAAAGCGCCGCGCCGAGCGCGGCAAGAATGCCCGCGGCCGCAAGCGTGGTCGGATGCACGCCGATCATCAGCGCGAGGCCGAGAAAGGCAACGATCGCGGCGGCGGCGCCGCGCCAGGTGATCGTCTCGAGCCCGCTCGCGGCTGCCGCGAGCCCGGTGAGCAGCGGATAGACGAAATAAGTCAAGATCGCGATCGGCACCTCGACGGTCTCGAACGACTTGAACAGCAAAAAGACATTGCCGGCGAAGAGCACGCCGAGGCCGAGCGAGATCCATTTGGCGCGCGGAGCAAAGGCGCCGGTCGGCGGAACGAGCCGCAGCCAGGCAAACAGCATCGCGAGCCCGAGCACGGCGCGCACGGCCGAGATGGTGAGCGCATCGGCGCCGTCGTTGAGCGCGACCTTGCTCAGCACGTCGGCGCAGGCGAACGAGGACGCGCCGAGCAGAGCCGGGCCGATCTGCGCCAGACGGCTGCCGGCCTGCGAGTTGGAAGGCTTCGTCACAATGGGCGTGCGCTGCGGCGGGAGCGCGTTTAGGCTAGCGCGGAGGTGCGCAGTCCGGCGCTTTATGTCTTCTGGCGCGCGCTCTGCCCGTGCGGATCAGCGCTCGGCGCGGTACGCACGACTTCGCGCTGCCGGCGGTTGGTTCCAGGTGCCGCCTCTGCCGTAACCGGTCCCGGGGTATGGATTTGGCGCGCAAAATCCGCTGAGCCCCGAAAGGGTCGCGCGGCAATGCTCCATCGAGTTGAAGCTGCAGTCGATCCCGCTATGGCCGGTGCCGTAATTTGCGCACCAACTGCCGCCAGCGAGCGCGCCGGTCGCAGACAAGCTTAAAGCGGTAAAGGTAATGAAAACGAGCGGGGTCGTGCGCATGGTGCTCTCCTCGGCCGCCTTCCCGATCCAACGGCGACGTTAGCAGGTTTGCTGGAATTCTAACACCACAAGAAGCCCACTCATTCCCGCAACGAGCAGGAATGAGCGAACGATGGATGCTGGCCTGTGCTTGGCAGGAGCCGGAGGCCCTCACTTCTTCTCCAGCATCAGCGTGCCTTCCTTGCGGATCGCGGGCGTCAATTTCTCCGCAAGCACGGCCAAAAGCCACGGCAACGTCACCTCGAGGCGCACGTGGTCGTCGGCAACGTCGATGAAGCCGACGGCACTCTGGCCGAGCGCGCTGAGATTGAAGGCCAGCCGGTCGCCGCTCCAGGTTTCCTCGCGGATGGTGAGGAAGGCGGAATAGTTCGCTCGCGCGGCGGCGAGGCCGGACTTGATGCGGCGGCTCGCCTCCTCGCGTCCGAGGCGGTGCGGAATGGAAACGATCAGAGGTCTCGACAATCAAATCTCCGCGAGTGCGAGGCTTCAT
>VAZQ01000196.1 GCA_005883115.1 Alphaproteobacteria bacterium
CGATGGCCTGCGCGTGGTGGTCGATTGCGCCAACGGTGCCGCCTACAAGGTTGCGCCGCAGGCCTTGTGGGAGCTCGGTGCCGAGCTGATCGCGATCGGGGTCGAGCCCGACGGCTTCAACATCAATCGCGAATGCGGCTCGACCGAACCGGCGGCGCTTTGCCAGAAGGTGAAGGAAATGCGCGCCGACATCGGCATCGCGCTCGACGGCGACGGCGACCGCGTGCTCATCGCCGACGAGCGCGGGCGCCTCGTCGACGGCGACCAGCTGTTGGCGGTGATCGCCGAGAGCTGGCAGGCGGACGGCCGGCTCGCCAAGCCCGGCGTCGTCGCCAGCGTCATGTCCAATCTCGGGCTCGAGCGCTATCTCGGCACCTTGGGCATTTCGCTTGCGCGCACGCCGGTCGGCGACCGCTACGTGCTCGAACAGATGCGCGCCGACGGCCTTAACGTGGGCGGGGAGTCCTCGGGTCACATCATCCTGTCCGACTACACGACGACCGGCGACGGCTTGCTCACGGCGCTCCAGGTATTGGCCGTGGTCAAAAAGCGCGATCAACCGGTGTCAAAGGTCTGCCATCGCTTCGACCCGCTGCCGCAAATTCTCAAGAACGTGCGCTACGCGAGCGGCAAGCCGCTCGAGAACGCCAAGGTGCGCAGCGCCATCGCGGATGCGCAGGCCCGTCTCGACGGCCATGGGCGGCTGATCGTGCGATCATCGGGAACCGAGCCGGTGATCCGCGTCATGGGCGAGGGCGACGACAAGGTGCTCGTCGAGGAGGTCGTCGACGGCATTGTCGATGCGTTGAACAGCGCGGCGTGAGAGTGCGGGCGAGGGGAAGTTATTGCTGGTACGGCCTGTGCCGCACCCCTACATTGGAATAGCTACAAACCGGGACATAGCTACAAACCGGGATTTTTGTTTTTGCCTCTCCGGCGAAGCTCGTATATCGATAGTTGCACAAGGAACTAACCCCTCCGGGCCGCGCACCTCCTATGATCGTCTGTTCCTGCAACGTATTGAGCGACCAGGACGTGCGCGCCGCGCTTGGTGCGGGCGAGACGCCGCGCACGGCGAGCCAAGTCTACGGCTGCCTCGGCTGCAACCCGCAGTGCGGCCGCTGCGCGCGCACCATCCGCGCGATCATGGACGAAGCGATCACGGCGGCTTGTTGCCCCGCCGGCTGCGACTGAGTTCCTCCCGCATTTGCGCTGCCATCCGCGATCTGCGCTTGTCGTGCGACCCGTTTTAGGGGCATCGTCGCGCGCGGAGCATAAGTCGCGACCATTTTGAGGGGCACCATGCAAGGCGACGCACGAGTCATCGAGTTTCTCAACCGTGGTCTGCGGCACGAGCTTGCCGCCATCAACCAGTACTGGCTGCATTACCGGCTGTTGGACAATTGGGGTTACCGGGCGCTGGCCAAGAAATGGCGCCAGGAATCGATCGAGGAGATGCAGCATGCCGACAAGATCGTGCAGCGCATCATCTTTCTCGACGGCTTTCCCAATATGCAGGTGATCGATCCGCTTCGCATCGGGCAGAACGTCAGAGAGGTGCTCGACTGCGATCTTGCGGCGGAGATGTCGGCGCGGGCGCTTTACCAGGAAGCCGCGACGCATTGCCATGCGGTCAAGGATTACGTCACCCGCGACCTGTTCGAGGAGCTCATGCACGACGAGGAAGAGCACATCGATTATCTCGAGACGCAGCTCGATCTCGTCGCCAAGCTAGGTCTCGAGCTCTACGCTCAGCACCACATCGGCAAAACCGACGACGACTCGAAGTGACGCTGCACGGGACGTGCTCGGTCTACTCCCTGCGTAGGGCGCAATAAGCGAAGCGCATTGCGCCGTTGCGCCGCTTACTACGCGTCTCATCAGTCAGCGACATATTTTCGGCGACGGGGCCCACGAATTGAGCGCCGTCGGCGAATTCGGCGAGGCGTGAATGGCGCAATGCGCTTCGCTTATTGCGCCCTACGCGGCTGCGAGCACGCAGTAAAACTCCGTTCATTCCCGCGCAAGCGGGAATCCACGTTTTCGTGTCCCGGGCGAGCGAAGCGGGACCCGGGACCCAGAGCCGCCGCCAGTGCTCCCGGGTCCCCGCTGTCGCGGGGACGAGCGGAAGAAAGTTTGTGAAACGCTGACGAAGCCAGCCGAGATCCCGCGCATCGCGCCGCTACGCGCTTGACGCGCCTTCGCTGCTTCCTTATGTCGGCCGGCGGGACACCCCTCCCCACCGAGGGGCGCCTATCTGGAAGGGTAGATCATGAGCCAAGCGAAGCCCGCCCTGCGGCCGCTCGTTCCGCACTTCTCCTCCGGTCCCTGCGCCAAACGTCCCGGCTGGAGCCTTTCCGCCCTCACCGACGCACTTCTCGGACGCTCGCATCGATCGAAGATCGGCAAGGCGAAGCTCAAGCGCGCGATCGAGCTCACGCGCGAGGTGCTCGAAGTCCCGGGGAATTACCGCATCGGCATCGTGCCCGCCTCCGACACCGGCGCGGTCGAGATGGCGCTGTGGTCGATGCTCGGCGCGCGTCCCGTCACCATGCTGGCATGGGAGTCATTCGGTGAAGGCTGGGTGAGCGATGTCGCCAAGGAGCTCAAGCTTGCCAAGGTGACGGTGCTCAAGGCGCGTTACGGCGAGCTTCCCGATCTTTCCAAAATCGATCCCGCATCCGACGTGGTCTTCACCTGGAACGGCACCACCTCGGGCGTGCGGGTGCCGAACGCCGATTGGATCGCCGCCGATCGGCAAGGGCTCGCCATCTGTGACGCCACCTCCGCTTGTTTCGCGCAGGCGCTCGATTGGGCAAAGCTCGACGTCGTCACCTTCTCCTGGCAGAAGGCGCTCGGCGGCGAGGCGGCGCACGGCATGCTGATCCTCTCGCCGCGCGCCGTCGAGCGCTTGGAAACTTTTACCCCGCCGCGGCCGTTGCCCAAGGTTTTCCGGCTCACCAAGGGCGGCAAGCTCAACCAGGCGATCTTCGAAGGCGAGACCATCAATACGCCGTCGATGCTGTGCGTCGAAGATTATCTCGACACGCTCGCATGGGCGAAGTCGATCGGCGGGCTCAAGGCGTTGATGGCGCGCGCCGACGCTAACGCCAAGGCGATTGCCGACTGGGTGGCGGTGACGCCGTGGATCGAGTTTCTCGCGCGCGATCCGGCGCTGCGGTCCAACACCTCGGTGTGCTTGCGGGTGGTCGATCCATCGGTGGCAAAACTTTCCGCCGAAGCGCAGGCCGGCTTCGTCAAGAGCATCGCCGCCGCGCTCGAGAAGGAGGGCGTCGCTTACGACATCGATGCTTACCGCGATGCGCCGCCGGGCTTGCGCATCTGGTGCGGTTCGACGGTCGAGCGCGCGGATGTCGAGGCGCTCACGCTGTGGCTCGACTGGGCCTTTGCCGAGAGCAAGGAGGCGCTGCCGAAGGCGGCGTGAACGCCATCGTCGTCGCCGGGCGGCGATTCCATCTCTCGTCTTCAGAAGATCGCATATGACAATTGTGAGGAGTCACCAAGCCGTCTGTCCATCGCGTGGCCCCTGGGTCCCGGATCTTCGCTCCCCCGGATTAAATCCGGGGTCGCTCGTCCGGGACACGCAATCCTCGTGTCCCGGGCGAGTGCAGCGAGCGCTCTTGCGCGAGCGGAACGAGACCCGGGACCCAGCACGAGAATCGCGGAGCGCAACATTTCATCCCCTCACACTCGCATGGGATAGCCCTACCCGAGTGCGCCGCTCAACTAAGCATCCAACACAAAGGACAATGAGCTGACATGTCGCCCAAAGTTCTCATCTCCGATGCGCTCTCTCCCGCCGCCGTGCAGATCTTCAAGGATCGCGGCCTCGAGGTGGATTTTCAGCCGAAGCTCGGCGCCGACAAGGA
>VAZQ01000088.1 GCA_005883115.1 Alphaproteobacteria bacterium
TGCTCGCGCAGCCCATCGAGGTGGACGGAGAAGAAGAGATAAGGCGACGGCTCGAATAGATGCAGCTTCTTCTCCAGCAGGAGCGCGTTCGTGCAAAGCGAAACGAACTTCTTCTTGGCCACGAGACCCCTGACGATCTCGCCGATCTCGCGGTGGATCAGCGGCTCGCCGCCGGGGATGGCTACCATGGGCGCGCCGCACTCGTCAGCGGCATCGAGACACTCTTTGACAGTGAGCCGCCGATTGAGAATTGGATCGGGATAGTCGATCTTGCCACAACCGACACAACCCAGATTGCAGCGAAACAGCGGCTCCAGCATGAGGACAAGCGGATAACGTTTGCGCCCCGAGAGCTTCTGTTTGAGGATGTAGGCGCCAATGCGCATTTCCTTGAAAAACGGTAGTCGCATTCTTTGTATGTTCCTGTTTGTCGCCTTAAACGCTTTTATCAACGCCTCACCCCGTCGCGAGTTCGCGGGGTAGCCTGAACTCGATATGCTCTTCGCGGCCGGGCAATGTGGAGACCTCCACATCGCCCAGGTTCCGCAACGTGTTGATGACGTCCTCGACTAGCACCTCCGGCGCGGAAGCGCCGGCGGTAATGCCGATCGTTTGGGCATCCTTGACCCACTCCGGCGCAAGCTCGCTACCGTCGGCGATCAGATAGCTCGGAATACCGGCCTCGGCGCCGATCTCGCGCAGCCGATTGGAGTTGGAACTATTCTTGGCGCCGACGACGAGAATCACATCGACGTGATGACTGAGTTCCCGCACCGCAGACTGGCGGTTTTGTGTGGCGTAGCAGATGTCTCTGATCTCTGGCCCGACAATGTTGCGGTAGCGACGTTCAAGCGCGGCAATGATGCCTCGTGTGTCGTCGACGCTAAGCGTGGTCTGCGTGACATAGGCAACGGGTGTATCGGGCGCGATATCGAGCGCCGCGACATCTTGCTCACTCTGCACCAGCACCACAGGGCCGTCGATCTGGCCGAGCGTGCCCTCGACCTCAGGATGGCCAGCATGGCCGACGAGAATGAGCACACGGCCTTGAGCGACGTAGCGCTTGCCCTGGTTATGCACCTTCGTGACCAAGGGGCAGGTCGCATCGAGCACCGGCAGCTGACGTCCGGCCGCTTCCCTCACCACACTCTTGGCGACGCCATGCGCGCTGAAGATGGTGACGGCGCCTTGCGGTACGTCCGAGAGTTCCTCGACGAAAATGGCGCCCTTGGCCTTGAGGCTATCAACAACGAATTTGTTGTGCACGATCTCATGGCGCACGTAGACCGGTGGCCCGTATTTCTCGAGGGCGCGCTCGACGATTTCAATCGCGCGCACCACGCCGGCACAGAATCCCCGAGGTTGCGCCAGCATCACCTTTATTGTCCGGCCGGGCTGCTCCTGGGTCGCAGGAATGTCCCGGGAGGGGTCTAGTTGGCGAGCCCCTTGAGGGGCGGCGCGCACGGCCGCAAGGCTCGCACGGCTTGGGCCGTCAGGGGCTTGAGGAGGACGCATCTGTGCGGCAGGGGGGATCGGCGGGAGGGCCATGATTCCGCCATTTTCCCACATCGGCTCGCGCAGGCACAGCCCAAATTGTTATGAATTTGCAGGCGAAGCCGCTCCCTTCGAACTTGATGGCGGCTTTGGGGTTGTTCGGTTTGACCGCTGTTCTGGCAGTGTTCCCCTGCAACCTTTAGCCGTTGTCAACGCACTGAAATGCCTGTTATTCCGCCGCCATACTGGCTCACCGTCCGATCCAAGCGGATCCGTTAGCTTTCAGGACCTAACCATGCTGCAGCGGGCGATCGTCACCATTGTTGATTATTGCACGCGCTACGCGGCGCAAATCATAGGCATCGCGGTCCTTTTGGGTCTTGTCACCGGCATATATGCGGCCGGCCATTTCGCCATCGACGCCGACGTGAACAAGCTCATTTCCAAGGAATTGCCATGGCGGCAACGTGAGGTGGCGTTCGAAAAATCGTTTCCCCCGAAAGAAGAAACGATCCTCGCGGTCATCGATGCTCCGACCTCGGAATTGGCGACCCAGGCGACGACGGCGCTGATCCAAAAATTGGCCCCCCAGAAGGATCACTTCCACTCGATTTTGGAAGCTGGCGGAGGGCCGTTCTTTGCAAAGAACGGGCTGTTGTTCTTGCCAACTCAGGAGGTCATCGGCCTCACCAAGAAACTCGGCGAAGCCAAGCCCCTGATTCAGACCCTGGCGCAGGATTCCAATCTGCGTGGCCTGACAACTGCCCTCAACTACGCGTTGATCGGCGTGCGTATGAACCAATACACACTGGATGATCTATCCGGCACGCTGAATACGGTGTCGGACACGTTCGATGAGGTCATCGCGGGACGTCCGGCGAGCTTCTCCTGGCGCGCAATGCTCAACGGCCGGCCAGCCAATCCGGACGAGCGGCAGCGCTTCGTCGAATTTCGGCCGGTGCTCGACTACGCCGCGCTCATGCCGGGTAAGGTTGCGACCGACGCCATTCGCCAGGCGGCGGCCGAGTTGGATATCGGCAAGAGCTACGGCGCGAGGGTACGCCTGACTGGACCAGTCGCGATTGCGGATGAGGAATACGCCACTCTGCAGGAGGGCGCTTTCGTCAATACCGCACTGACCATCCTAGTGGTGCTGACCATTCTGTGGCTCGCCCTGCGTTCGTTCGGGATCATCTTGGCGGTGGCCCTCAGTTTGTTGGTCGGCCTGACCATTACCGCCGCGATCGGCTTGGCAATCGTCGGCGCGCTCAACCTGATTTCGGTGGCATTCGCGGTTCTGTTCATCGGTCTTGGTGTTGACTTCGGAATTCAGTTCAGCGTGCGCTATCGTGCCGAACGTCATGAGGTCGATAATCTCCACGAGGCGCTGGTGAATACCGCGAGCCACGTGGGTGCGCCGCTGACCCTTGCCGCGGCGGCAACCGCCGCCGGGTTTCTCTCGTTCCTTCCGACTGACTACAAAGGCCTGTCCGAGCTCGGCTCGCTCGCCGGCCTTGGCATGATCATCGCGTTTTTAACCAGTATCACGCTCATTCCGGCATTGCTGACTGTCCTGCGGCCGCCGGGCGAACCGCAAGAGATGGGTTTCAGCGTCCTGGCGCCGGTCGACCGGTTCATGGAGCGCTACCGCATCCCAGTCATCGTTGGCACCGGACTCGTTGTCACGGCGGGTCTCCCACTGCTTTATTGGCTACAGTTCGACTTCAATCCGCTCAACCTGCGAAGCGCAAACGTCGAGTCGGTTGCGACTTTTCTTGAGCTGCGGAGCGATCCGAACATCGGGGCGAGTTCGATTTATGTGCTGGCCCCAAACAAGGAGGCCGCCAATATCGACGCGGAGAAGCTCTCCAAGCTGCCCGAGGTCGCAAGCGTAAAGACGATCGACAGTTTCATTCCCGATGACCAGCAGCCCAAGCTCGCCGCCATCCGCCAGCTCGCAACCTTGCTCGATCCGGTGCTGCGGCCGGATCCGAACAAAAAGCCGCCCACCGACGCCGACA
>VAZQ01000036.1 GCA_005883115.1 Alphaproteobacteria bacterium
CGCATACCATTTCCGCTACGAGAACGAATGGCCCATCGCGCGCACGCAATGGACCAAGCTCTACTTCGACCTGTCCGCGTCGGGCGGCGAAGGTATGGCGGGCACGCTCAGCAAGACTAAGCCAGCCACGACAGCCAGGCGCAGCTATTCCGCGAGCGGTGCGTCCCATGCGGGCCACGCCTCGGCGTCGTCAACCTCGCTGGCGGCGGGCGCCGGAGGAGGCATTTCGCTGATCACGCCGCCGCTCGAGCAGGATACCGAAATCACCGGTCCGCTGGCGGCCCAGCTTTGGGTGTCGAGCACGACCGAGGACATGGATTTGTTTCTCACGCTGCGCAATATCGATTCTACGGGCAACGACGTGCTGGAGATCGGGCAACAAGGCCAGCCGGTGCCAGTGGCGAAGGGCTGGTTGCGGGTTTCGCATCGCGAGCTCGACCCCGACCTGTCGCGTCCGTATCGGCCTTATCACAAGCATCTGCGGCGGCACTGGCTTACGCCAGATGAGCTCGTCGAGGTGCAGGTGGAGATTTGGCCAACTTCGATGGTGTTCAAAAAGGGCCACCGCATTCGGCTCGACATTCAGCCGCGTGACGGTATCGGCAGCGCCCCCTACACGCATTACCACGCGGATTACAATGTCGGGGAGAACACGATCTATTCCGGCGGCGAGAAGGAATCTTTCCTGCTGGTGCCGATCATTCCGTCGAACTAATCCCGCGGACTGTCGAACGGCCGCCGCCGCAAGGCCGCAGAAACGCGCACCGCAATACAGGAGGACGTCGATGCCGGCAGCGGTCAAGCGGCGCAAAAAATCCAACCGGCGCGCCCGTTCCAAGCGGGACAAGGCGGCACCGACAGCGGCAAAGCAAGCCAAGGGTCCAACCCCCAAGCCAGTCGTGATCGACGTGCATGCACACCTCCTCGTGCCGGAGGCGATGAAGCGCACCTATGCGCATTCGCAATACGCGCATGCCGTGGCCGGAGGAGGTGGCGTGCCGGAGCCGCTATTCAAGCGCATGACGGAGCTCCCGCTGCGGCTACGGGAGATGGATGCAACCGGCGTGGACATGCAGGTCATCAGTCCCAGCATCATGCAGCAATGCACCTACGCTCTCGACCCGCAGGAGGCGCTCGAGACGGATCGCTACAGCAACGACCGTATCGCCGAGCTCGTCGGCCATCATCCGGACCGGCTCATCGGGCTGGGATCGCTGCCGCTGCACGATGCCGCGCTCTCGGCCAGCGAACTCGAGCGTTGCGTGCACAACCTCGGTCTTCGCGGCGTGATCATTTCATCGCATGTCAACGGGATGGAATTGGGCGACACGCGCTTGCGACCGTTCTGGGCCAAGGCAGCCGAACTTGGCGCCGTGATCTTCGTGCACCCGGCCGGCAGTACCGACACGCGCATGCGCCACAATCGGCTGATGATCACGGTCGGACAGCCGTTGGAAGAAGCCTATGCGCTGTCGTCATTGATCTACGAAGGCGTCATGGATGAGTTCCCCATGCTCAAAATCTTGGTCGCACACGGCGGCGGATATCTGCCGTTTTACGCCGGACGGCACGACAACGAATATCGCTACGGCCGCTCGCCGCAGCTCAAAGGCGATTTCAGTAGCTATCTGCCGCGCTTTTTCTACGACACGGTGCTGTTCAATCCGGACATGCTGGAATTCCTCGTCACCAAGGTGCCAGCGAGCCATGTCATGCTCGCGTCTGACTATCCGTTTGCGGAGAAACGGCCGGTTGAATACGTCCGCCACGCGAAGAAGATCGGGAAAAAGGCGCAGGATGCGATTCTCGGGAAGAACGCGGCGCGGCTGTTCGAGATCGCCATCTGATGGAGCGGCGGGATCGCACTGCGCAGCGGCTGCTCCCTACGGGAGAATCGTTCTTCTTTCGCAACGCATGGATTTTAAATGGCTGAAATCGAGATTGTTCTGCATCCGATTCCGACGCCAGACAGCAAGCCTTACATCATCGTGTTCGGGCCCGACCAGCACCTCTGGTTCTGCGAGAGCGGAACATCCAAGATCGGGAGACTTAATCCCGCCAACGGCGCTTTCACCGAGTTCGCTACACCGACGCCGGACAGCCGCCCGATCGGCATCACGTCTGCGGCCGATGGGGCGTTGTGGTTTTGCGAGAACGCCGCCAACAAGATCGGGCGGATCACCACGTCGGGCGCGATCACCGAGTTTGCGCTTCCGACGGGCGGAGCTGGCCCAGACGGCATTGTCGCGGCCCCAGATGGAAATGTGTGGTTCTCCGAGGCCCACGTCAGCCATGTCGGCCGCATCACGGCTGGCGGCACGGTGACCGAATTTTCGCAAGGGCTGACACCAGGCTGCCGCCCGCTTTCGCTGGTGGTGCGCGGCGGCGCGGTCTGGTTCAGCGAGTACGAAGCGGGCCAGATCGGCCGCATCAGCATCGACGGTGATGTCACCGAATACAAGATTCCGACACCGAACAGCGAGCCCCGCGCAATGACGGCGCATCCTGACGGAAACATTTGGTTCGTCGAGACCAAAGCCAATGCGCTGGGACGCATCGACGCGGCGGGGTGTATCACCGAGTGGCCGGTGAAGACGCCGGACGCTTCCTTGCGCGGCGTGACCGTGGCGCCGGACGGCGACCTCTGGTTTACCGAGAACTTTTCCAACAAGATCGGACGCATGGCGCCGGACGGCAAGGTGATCGGCGAATATGCGATTCCGGTCGAGGAGTGCGGCGCGCGCGCCATTGTCGCCATTCCCGATGGCCGGCTGTTCTTTTCCGCCCACGATGTCGGCGCTATCGGCGAAGTCATTCCGCGGCGGTGACGTGGAGCGAATAGCAGTTCACCCTGTCCAACTATTCGCTATTTGCCAGGGCCCATCCGCCCGACGGAGCAAAACATGACGGCAAACAAAAGCCTCGAAGACCGTATCCGCGCGATCGAAGACCGGCTCGAAATCTACAACCTCATCGCCAGCCATCCACCCAGCGCCGATACCAGCGGAAAGAATCACATACTGGCGAGCTGGGTGGAGGACGGGCTTTTCGATCGCGGTGACACTCTCTCGAGCCCACGCGGCCGCGAAAGCATTGCCAATCAGGTGCTCAGCGTCGACCACCAGGCCGCAATCGAGCGCGGGCTCGCGCACTTCACCTCGCTGCCGCATGTGGCGATCGACGGCGATACCGCGGTCGTCACATCCTATCTGCAGATCCTGGTGCCGCAGACGCAAGGTGATCCGGTCGAGGTGCCGAACCACGGCAGCTCGAAAGGCTTCCGCGTTCATCGCATGACGGCCAACCGCTGGGAGCTAGTCCGCACTCCGCAAGGTTGGAAGATCAAACGCCGGACGTTGCGCCAGCTCGACGGCTCGGAGCCTGCCCGCAAAATTTTGCGCCAGGCGATCGCGAGTTAGGCCGACCTAGATCGGCCGCCCGACGCCCGTGGCGAGCGCACGCTCATAAACAAGCTCAGCGAAGGCGACATCCTCCAGCGCGATCCCGAGCGATTTGAATAATGTCAGCTCGGAGGGCGACGTGCGGCCCTTGGCCTTGCCAGTGACGAGCTCGCCGAGCTCGCGGATCGCGGACCACTCGAGCTTGCCCGCGGCGACGAGCGCGCGAAACTCGGCCGCCTCCTCCTTCGCCTGGGCGACGTGGTCCGTTACCTTGACCGCGGCGCGCAACACCGTTTCCGCGTCAACCTCGCGACGAGCGTCGGAGTTGGCGCCGGCAACGTTGACGTGCGCGCCTTCGGCGAGCCACTCCGCCCGGCACACCGGCTCGGCTGACTTGGTGATGGTGACCACCACGTCGGCTTCGGCCACGCAGGCTCGCTTTGCAGCGAGCGCGCATAAGCCTCGCGGTGTTCGGCGGTGCGGGAGAAGACCCTGACCTGCCTGATCGGCCTGACCGTGCATACGGCTGCAACTTTCATCCGCGATTGCTTACCGGTGCCAATGACGCCGAGCGTACGCGCATGCGCATTGGCCAATAGCCTGGTTGCAATCCCGCTCGCCGCGCCTGTGCGCATCTGTCCGAACAGGTCGGCCTCGATCACCGCCTTGAGGCTGCCGTCGAGGGAAGAATAGAGCAGCGCATGAAACTGCGCGCCCTTCACCCCCGCATAGGCTTTCAGCCCGTGCACGCCCTTGGCGCCGTAGGCGGCGCCCATCAGGTTGAAGGCGCCGCCCGGCAGCGGCGCGCGTTGGCGCGGCAAGTTGGTGGTCGACGGCTGACCCCACGTCGCAAACAGCGCTTCAAGCGCCGCCATTGCGTCCTTGATAGTGACCAGACGCCCGACGTCCGATTCGGAGAGATAGATCGGCGGCATTGCTGTCCAATTGGTTGGCCGCGTCAGCGCGAGCGCGCAGCTTCACGTTCCCGGCTTGAGTACATCTTCCAGCCAGTCCCACATGTAATGCACGCCAATCGTGACGTTGTCGACCTGACAATGATGGAAGCCGCCCTCCTCGCGCTCGAAGACCTTGAATGTCTTGTGCCGCGATCCGACAGCGGCGAAACATTTCTCCGCAAGTGAGAGCGGAATCTGTTCGTCACCCGCCCCGTGCAAGAGCAGAAACGGACACCTCATCTTCTGCACGATCCCGTCGAGCCGGAAAGCTTCGAGTTTCTTGAGCGCCGCCGCTTGACTCGAGACGCCGAGCACCCACTGCAGATGCTCCGGCGGAACTGAAAGCGAAAGTACTTTGCCGGAGGCGAGCTCTTCGAGCCGCTTCGCCCAGATGGCGTGATAGTCCCACTGCGCGCCCCAGGCGATGCAGCAGGCAAAGCGCGGTTCGAGCGCGGCCGCGCGCGGCGCGTAATAGCCGCCGAGACTGAGCGCCATCACGCCGATACGGCGAGGGTCGAACTCGCGGCGACCGCCGAGATATTCGTAAGCGGCGGTGGCATAGCGCTCGGTCTCCGCGATGAGCGGCAGATTGCGGAAGCGCACGCTCTCGCCGTTTCCCGGGCCATCCACGATGAGACAGCCGATGCCGCGCGCGGCAAGATCGGGAATGCCGTAGCCGTATTGCAGCTCTTTGGTGACGTCGAAACCGTCGAAGAACACCATGCATGGCGCCGGTCTCGATCGGGCACTCTCGGGTTCGGGATGCACGAGGAGCGCCGGCAGGCTCGTCCCATCGTACGGCACCTCGACCGATTCGATGGCCGGATGCCGCATGAGGGCGGCGGCCTCCTTGAAGAGTTGGACCGAGGTGGCGTAGACCGCCATGCTGCGCTCCGAACGGGGATGAATGAAACGCTCGCCAGTTTGATAATAGCGCGTCGCGCGCATGAAACACGATGCTGCGGTAAGCTTATGGCCCTTCGCCTCCGCGTCCCGCCCGCGGGCTGCGATCTTGTCGGCCATGCGACTCCACTCTTCGAACCACGCGGTGTCGTCGCCTATGCGATCTTCGAGCGCACGTCCGACGCGATGCACTTCGTCGATTTCGATACCGGTCCAGGGCGCAGCGCCCAGGCAAATGAGGAGACCCATCGACCAGCGGTAGTTGGCAGGAAAATAAAGGAAGGCGGGATCCTCTTTGCGGCCGACCACGGTGGTGCTCCCGGTTATCATTCGTCCCTTGCGCACACGGGCAGGCAGCCATTGCATGCCCGCTCGGCCAGTAATGATCGGATCATCCGCTGCTGTGCACAGGGACAGAGAGCAGCGCCGCCGATCTCATGCCGGCTTTTCGCCGAGGATCGTCACCCGGCGCATCAGGCGCCGCTCGTTCGGGCTGAAATCGGTGCGTGCATGCAGCGTGCACCGATTGTCCCAAATCAAGAGGTCGCCGGCACGCCAGACGTGCTCGTAGATGAATTCGCGACGCTCCTGATGGTCGAATAAGGTCGCGAGCAATTCGTCGCTTTCCTGTGCGGGCAGCCCCTCGATCCGCACCGTCATCAGGCGATTGACGTAAAGCGCCTTGCGTCCGGTCGCCGGATGCGTACGCACCACCGGATGCGCGTAGGAGGGCACGCTCGGCGCGAGCCGTGTCCCGCGCTTGGTTGCTGCTGTTTCGTAGTCGTAGGCGTTGAGCGCTTTGCGCCCTTCGATGCGCCGCTTGATCTCAGGAGGCAAGGTTTCATAGGCCCTGTAGCCGTTGGCGAACAACGTGTTGCCGCCCGTGCTCGGCACCTCGAGTGCGTACAGCATCGAGGCCATCGCGGGCCGCTCCTGATGACACTGGTCGGTATGGAAATGCATCTCGCCATCGGGCAAGGCGCCGATCGGCTTGCCGTCCTCACGGATATTGGAGATCAGCATCACCGCCGGGTGGCTGCGCACGAACTGCTTGGTGTGAATCTGCGCGGGAGAGCCGAATTTTGCCGCGAAACGGACCTGGTCCTCCTCGGTCAGCTTCTGATCCCGCAACAGAACGACGAGGTTCTGGTGCCAGGCATCCCGAATGTGCGCGAAGACATCGTCGTCGATCTCTTGCCTCAGGTCGATGCCGATGATCTCGGCGCCCAGCGCCGCTGATAACGGCCGCAAAGCGAGCGCCGGCGCCCGTAGTTTGATCTCGGTGTGGGCATATTCCATCCGGCCGCTCCATCGACGCGCGACCACCAGGTGCGGGTGCGCTGCCCTAATTATCGATCGCTCGGCAGCCGATGCTCAAGGCTCTTTCGCATCAATGAGCACGAAGGCGATGCGGCAGGGCTCGGTCCCGCGATTGACCCAGGCGTGATTGGTGCCCTGCTGCACGAGCACATCGCCGGCCTTGAGGTGAATTTCCGAATCGTCGAGCAGCATGTCGATCTCGCCGGCCATGACCACGGCGTAGTCCACTGTGCGCGTGCGGTGCATGGCGGCATGCCGCGGCGGCAAGCCGCGCTTGGGCGCACCATCGCCGAGGCTTTGATGCATGGTTCTGGGGTCGAGATTTCTCGTCTCCGCCGTTTCCGGCGGAAACTCGACGATGCGAAACACCGATCCGCCGCGTGGCGGCATGATACCGATGTCGATCGCCGCACGGTCGGCGCTGCCGGAGAGGTCGGCCGGCGTCTGATCAGTCACCCACAACAAGCGCGAGACGGTCTGCGTCTGCGGACGCACCTTTTTATGCGGAGTGGGGCCGTCGAGCAGCACCACGGCCTTGTCGTTGCTGTCGATCGTGGTGACCACGCGGCGAACGTTTGCGCTCAAAGCCATAATACGTCTCCTCCAGCATCTGCGAATGGAAAAGCAATCTGTCATTGCTGGGCTTGACCGCGCAACCGGGCTCATCCGGCCCGCGTTAGCATTGCCCAACCAGGGTATGCCTCGGCATTGGCTTACAATCGATGTTTCCCCGGAAGAGGCCAGGGCAGGTCGAACGCAGGAGGCGTGAGTTGCGCTACTGGCGTGCGCAGGTCACATCTGATGGAGGGGTCACACTTGCCGCTCGACCATCATGCGCCTGATCTCGGCGATCGCCTTGGCCGGATTGAGACTCTTCGGGCAGGCCTTGGCGCAATTCATGATGGTGTGGCAGCGGTAGAGCCGGAAGGGATCTTCGAGATTGTCGAGGCGCCGCCCCGTCGCCTCGTCGCGGCTGTCCTTGAGCCAGCGGTCGGCCTGCAACAGCGCGGCCGGCCCCATGAATCGCTCGCTGTTCCACCAATAGCTCGGACACGCGGTCGAGCAGCACGCGCACAGGATGCACTCATAGAGGCCATCGAGCTTCTGGCGATCTTCGTGGCTCTGTTTCCACTCCTTCTGCGGCGTCGGCGACGTGGTCTGCAGCCACGGCTCGATCGCGGCATGCTGCGCATAGAAATTGGTGAGGTCGGGCACGAGATCCTTCACCACCGGCATGTGCGGCAGCGGATAGATCTTCACCACGCCCTTGATATCCGCCATCGCCTTGGTGCAGGCGAGCGTATTCGTGCCATCGATGTTCATCGAGCAGGAGCCGCACACGCCTTCGCGGCAGGAGCGCCGGAAGGTCAACGTCGGATCGATATTGTTCTTGATCCAAATCAGCGCGTCCAGGACCATCGGACCGCAATCGCCGCGGTCAACATAGTAGGTATCCATGCGCGGGTTTTTGCCGTCGTCCGGATTCCAGCGGTAGATCCGGCACTCGCGCACGTCTCGCGCGCCGGTGGGATACGCCCACGTCTTCCCGTCGGTGATTTTGGAGTTTTTCGGCAGCGTAAATTGAGCCATCTGACTGTCGCCTGGACCTCTAATACACGCGCGGCCTGGGCTCGATGTATGCCACCTCGTTCGTCAACGTGTAGGCGTGCACCGGGCGGTAATCAATTCGCACCTTTCCGTTGCCATCGAGCCAAGCCAGCGTGTGCTTCATCCAATTCTTATCGTCGCGCTCGGGGAAGTCCTCGCGCGCATGTGCTCCGCGGCTTTCGGTGCGGTTTTTCGCGGAGTCCATGGTGACGACCGCTTGCGCGATCAAGTTGTCGAATTCGAGTGTCTCGATCAGGTCCGAGTTCCAGATCAGCGAACGGTCCGTGACTTTGATGTCGGCGACGCCGCCGTAGACCTCGTGGATGAGCTTGTGGCCTTCTTCCAACACGTCGGCGCTGCGGAACACCGCGCAGTTGTTCTGCATCACCCTCTGCATCTTCAGGCGCAGCTGCGCCGTCGGGGTCTTGCCCGCGGCGTGGCGGAATTTGTCGAGCCGCCCCAGCGCACGGTCGGCGGAATCCTTCGGTAGATCGGGATGGCCTTCCCCCGGGCGCAGAACTTCGGCGCAACGCAAGGTCGCCGCACGGCCGAACACCACAAGATCGATCAGCGAATTGGAGCCGAGACGATTGGCGCCATGCACCGACACGCAGGCCGCCTCGCCCAGCGCCATCAGACCCGGCACCACGGAGTCGTCATTGCCATTCTTTTTGGTCAACGCCTCGCCATGATAATTGCTGGCGATGCCGCCCATGTTGTAATGCACGGTCGGCACGATCGGAATCGGATCTGTGGCGATATCGACACCGGCGAAAATGCGCGCCAGTTCCGCAATCCCCGGCAGACGCTCATGCAGCACCGCCGGGTCGAGATGGTCGAGGTGTAGATAGATGTGGTCCTTGAGCTTGCCGACGCCGCGCCTCTCTCGAATCTCGATGGTCATTGCGCGCGAAACGACGTCACGCGAGGCGAGATCCTTGGCAGAGGGCGCATAGCGCTCCATGAAGCGCTCGCCTTCGGAATTGACGAGGTAGGCGCCCTCCCCGCGCGCGCCTTCGGTGATCAGGCAGCCCGCGCCGTAAATACCGGTGGGATGGAATTGCACGAATTCCATGTCCTGCAGCGGCAGCCCCGCCCGCAGCACCATGGCGTTGCCGTCCCCGGTACAGGTGTGCGCGGAGGTACACGAGAAGTAGGCGCGCCCATAGCCGCCAGTGGCAAGAATCGTCATGTGCGCGCCGAACCGATGGATCGATCCATCGTCGAGTTTGATGGCAATAACGCCGCGGCAGCGGCCCTCTTCGTCCACGATTAGATCAATGGCGAAGAATTCGATGAAGAACTCGGCGGCGTGGCGCAGCGCCTGGCCGTACATGGTGTGCAGCATGGCGTGGCCGGTGCGGTCGGCCGCGGCACAGGTGCGCTGCGCGGTGCCTTTGCCGTAATGCGTGGTCATGCCGCCAAAGGGACGCTGATAGATCTTGCCGTCCTCGCGCCGCGAGAACGGTAGGCCCCAATGCTCCAGCTCGTACACCGCCTCCGGAGCGCTGCGGCACATATATTCGATGGCATCCTGGTCGCCCAACCAGTCGGCGCCTTTGACGGTGTCGTACATGTGCCAGCGCCAGTCGTCCTCGCCCATGTTGCCGAGCGCGGCGGCAATGCCGCCCTGCGCCGACACCGTGTGCGAGCGGGTCGGGAACACCTTCGTGACGCAGGCAGTCTTGAGCCCCGCCTCACTGCAGCCGACCACCGCACGCAGGCCAGCCCCGCCGGCGCCAACCACGACGACATCGTAATTGTGATCCTCGATCGGATAGGCGCGGCCGTTAATCGCCGGTCCCTTGCCATTCGATCCGCCGTTGTCAGCCACGGCTCACACCTTGAAGCTGAGCATGAGGATGGCGAAGGCGCAGGCGAGGCCCACCGCGACGGCGAAGAAGGTGTTCGCAATCAGCAGAATGAACTTCCTGGCCTCGTCATGCACGTAATCTTCGATGATCACCTGCATCCCGATGCGCATGTGGGTCGTCACCGAGACGATGAACAGCAGCATGATCACTGCGATGAGCGGCGAGCCGAGGATCTGCACTACGGCGGCGTGATTGCGCCCGAGCAGTGCCACCACGATGAGGACGAAAGCGATGGTCAGAGGCACGTTGGCGATTGCGGTCAAGCGCTGGCGCCAGAAGTGCGCGGTGCCGGATCTGGCCGAGCCAAGGCCGCACACGTGCTTGAGTGGCGTGCTCATGTCTCCGAACGCCATCAGCGCGGCCCTCCGATGAACAGATAGCCGACGATCCAGATGATGATGGTCAGGCTAATGGAACCGACGAGACTCGCTACCGCCAGCCATTCGCGCTCATGCGGGCCGAAGCCGTGCCCGGTATCCCAGATCAAGTGTCGGATGCCCCCTAACATGTGATGCATGAGCGCCCAAGTATAGCCGAATAGAACGAGCCGGCCGAAGAACGAGTTCATGAAGGAACCAATCCCGGCATAGGCCTTGGGGCTGGACGCGGCGGCAATAAGCCACCACGCCACCAGCAGCGTGCCGAAATAGAGCGCGGCACCGGTGACGCGGTGCGCGATGGACATCATCATCGTCAGCATCGGCTTGTAGATGAAGAGATGGGGAGAGAGCGGCCGCTCAGCGGATGCCTTGGTTTCGGCCATTGTTCTTCTCCGTCCTCGCGCGCACTTTCGTTCGTAACCAAACCCGCAGCAGGCGGCAATCCACCGTGCTGAGGTGGTGCAGCTTTCGTCAATGGCGAATATGACCCTCGGGCACTTGGCGGACAATAGGTATTTCACGTAGCTTTGCTTCGTTGAATCCGAAGGTAAGACCCCCCTTGCGGACAAGATTTAAGACCCGTGCGTTTCGATCTCACCGATCTCAGCCTGTTTCGCCACGTGGTCGAGGCCGGGAGCATTACGGGCGGCGCCGAGCGCGCGCATCTCGCGCTGGCCGCGGCCAGCACGCGCATTCGCAACATGGAGGAAGCGCTCGGCGCGGCGCTACTCGTGCGCGGCCGGCAGGGCGTGACGCCGACCCAGGCCGGCCGCACGCTTCTGCAACATGCGCGCGCGATTCTGCGCCAGGCCGAGCGACTACGTGAGGATCTTGGGGTCTATGCCGGCGGGCTCGCCGGTCAGATCCGGGTCCTCTCCAATACCAATGCCCTGACCGAATTCCTGCCGGAAGCTCTGAGCTCGTTTCTTTCGGCACATCCCAATGTCAGCGTGGATCTCGAGGAGCGGTTGAGCGACGAGATCGTCGGCCTAATTGCCGAGGGGGTCGCCGACCTCGGTATTGTCGCCGCCACTGTCGACGTGAGCGCGCTCGAGACTTATCCGTTTCGGAAGGATCGGTTCGTACTGGCAGTGGCGCGCAGCCATCCTCTCGCCAAACGCTCCGAGATCGCGTTCGCGGACGTGCTTGACCACGACTTCGTCGGTCTTGATCGGGCGAGCGCGCTGCAGCGCTTCCTCGCCGATAAGGCGGCCCACATCGGACAGCCGTTGCGATTGCGCGTGCAACTGCGCAGCTTCGATGCGGTGTGCCGGCTTGTCGAGTGCAAGGTTGGGATCGGCATTGTGCCGCAGACCACCGCGCGGCGTGTGGCGCGGACCATGGCGATCGTCCCGGTGCCGCTGACGGATGCTTGGGCCGTCCGCGAACTCACGATCTGCATCCGCAGTCTCGACGAGCTGCCGCCCTATGCCCGTCAGCTGGTCGAGCACTTGCGAAAGACGCCGTGAGCAGCAACGACCGATGTCGCTCCCGTTGGTATCAGGCTACCGAGGCATCAACACCCAGTAATCGAGATCGAGCAACACTGCGGAGTCGTCCTCGTTGCCGGATTTGAGCGGGAAGTCGGCGCAAGGACGGTCCTTGGTGGCGACGGTGCGCAGCCGCAGCGCGCCAACATCGTCCCGACCCGGCACGTCGGCCTTCGCCAAGATTTCGGACCAGGCAAAAACGGTGGAGCCGGCAAACAGCGGCGATACGTGCCTGCCACCGTTGATGGCCGCAATGTGAAAAGCATTGGCAAGCCCGTTGAAGGAGAGCGTACGGGCCAGCGAGATCACGTGCCCGCCATAGATCAGCCGACGACCGAACCTGCCTTGCGCTGCCGAAAACTGGTCGAAATGGATGCGCGCAGTGTTTTGATAGAGACGGGTTGCGATCTGATGCTCCGCCTCTTCGACGGTGATGCCATCGATGTGGTCGATCTTTTCGCCGACGGCGTAGTCGCCGAATCGAGAGGGACTGCCGGCGAGCGTGAAGTCGTAGGCGGCGACGTCGATGCGCGGGCAGGCATCACCGAGCGTGCTCGCCATCACTGCTTCCGGCAGGCGCGGGATATGATCGCCTCCGACTGGCGCTGCCTCATCGCGCTTTCGCACCATGACCCAGCGCACGTACTCGAGCACCTTTGTGCCGTCCGGCTTGCAACCGGTCGAGCGCACGAACACGATGCCGGTCTTGCGGCTCGAATTTTCCTTCAGCCCGATCACCTCGGACTCGGCGTTCAGCGTGTCGCCAGGATAGACCGGTGAAAGCGCGCGGCAGGCGGCATACCCAAGGTTGGCGACG
>VAZQ01000089.1 GCA_005883115.1 Alphaproteobacteria bacterium
GACGGTTCTTGTTCTTCTCGGCAAGCTGTCCGGCGGTGCCGATGACCTCGTTGATCAGCGGTGCTAGCGCGGATTTCTCACACTACTGATGGATTGGGCAAGGGGTAAGCCGATTTTGTCGGCTGCTGGTCCGGCGCCGCGGATGTTCGTGGCGCCGAAGGGCGCTGTCTATGTCGGCAATTTTCTGGGTCTCCGTGGGTCTATGAGTTGTGCCGCGCAATGATCGCGCTCGGGGCAGCGCGTGTCATGCCGGGGAGGCGCGGGCGATGGCGGCGATTGCGAGCCGGATTGCGGCGCGTCCCCAGTCTTGCGCGGCCGGACAGGCCGATGCCATGGCGATCCTGATGCGGCGGACGCTGACGCGCACGAGCGCTCCGATCTTGAGCAGCTTGAGACGGATGGTGCCGCAGGTGGCGTTGGCGAAGTCGGTATCGCGCAGCCCGATGCGGCGCAGGGCGCAGAGCAGCACATAGGCCATTGAGTAGAACCACAGGCGCAGCTGGTTGGCCCGCATTGTGGCGGCCGAGGTGCGATCCGCATAGAGGTCGAGCTGGCACTCCTTGATCCGGTTCTCCATCTCGCCGCGGGCGCAGTAGACCTTCTCGTAAAGATACTTGGCCTTGCACTCGTCCCGCCGCAGCGAGGTGACCACGAAGCGCGGATTGGCTTCCCCCTTCGTCCACTCGGCCTTGGCGACGACCCGGCGCCGGCGGCTCCAGGTCCGGCGCGTCGTCCACATGAAGGTCTTGAAGCGGCGCTCCGGCCGGCCGCTGCGCCGGCTCTTGGCGGCGACGAGATCAAGCTCGGTCGCAATCTCGGCGACCAGCCGCTCGTTGCGCGCCAGCCCGAACAGGAAGTCGACGCCGTTGCCCTCGCACCAGGCCATCAGGTCCTCCCGCGCGAAGCCGCTGTCCGCGCGCAACAGAATGCGTGTCCGCGGCCAGCGGGCGCGGATGCGCGCGATCACGCGCGCCACCTCCTCGACCGCGCCGGCCGCCGCATCCATGTCGGCGCTCCGCAGCTTGGCGACCAGCAGGTGACGGCCGCAGAACACGTAGAGCGGCAGATAGCAGTAGCAGTCGTAGTAGCCGTGGAAGAACCGCCCCTCCTGCTCGCCGTGCAACGGATCATCCGTTGCATCGAGATCGAGGATGATCTGCTTGGGAGGCCGCGCGTGCGCCTCCACGAACAGGTCGACCAGCAGGTTCTTGATCGCCATCGGATTGTGGCTGATCTTGTGATAGCGCGTCGGTTCAAGCTTGCTCAGCTCCAGCCGGTTGAGCGTCGACTTGCCGGCCACCGGCGCGCAATCCTCGCGCCGCGCCGCAAGCTTGCCCGCCAACACCGCCATCAGCGGATCGTGGCGCAGTTCGTCGTGGTCGTTGAGATCCTCGTAACCCAGCGCGATCCCGAACACCCGCTGACCGACCAGCGTCGCAACCTCGTGCTCGATCAAGTCCTCGCGCCGCTCGTCGTGAAAGCACGCCGCAAACCGATCGATCAGTCCGATCGCCCGATCCGTCGCGCCCAGAAGCAAAGCACCCGCATCCGAGCTCACCAACCCGCCATCAAACGCCGCTTCCACAGCCCGGCCTTCAACGGTTCCAAAATCAAAGTGTTCTGCGCTACACTCTGTCGGCATCGGGGCTCCTTCCTTCAATCGCCAAAGTCGCTGCAGCACAACGACTTTCGCTGATTCGGAGCCCCGATGCGCCTAATTGGTGTGAGAAATGCAGGCTAGAGCAAAGGCGTGCCGCAAGGCTTGCGCGCCCCAAGACTCCAAGGACTTGGCGCTCAAAGCGTCCGCGCCTGAACATGTTCGCCCAGCATGAGATGCTAATGGTGACGTTCCGGAGGCCGCAACCGCCTGCGGAAGACATCCCTATCTACAACGGACGCGGATGCACGCTGCTCGAGCTCAGCCAGGGGAAATGCCGCTGGCCGATCAGCAACCCGGGCGCCGAGGACTTCTGCTTCTGCGGGAACGAGCCGGTCAAAGGGCTGCCCTATTGCCTGGGGCACGCGCGCATCGCCTATCGGCCGACCGCCATCGCAGCAGCGCGGGTGCGTGAGCGATGATGCATCGGCTGCGCTCCGGCCCCGGAGCTGCGTATCCCCAATGCCGCATCTAAAACGTGAATAGTCTCGGTGGCCGGAAATCGGCTGGATTCCTGGAAATCTGTGCGACCTTTCAAAGGAATAATTTGCCACGACATTTCTGAGTTCGAGTCCTACATGCCGCCACGCAGTCGGGTCTCTTTAGGCCATGTCAGGCGAAAATGACGCCCATCACCCTGAGGTAGTGCGCACGGTCGTGCATGTCGCATAGCACTCGGTCCTACGGATACCGGACATTGCGTGATGGCCTTCCGATCTTATAGCGCGATATTGGCCTCCTTGCTGCTGTCCTCTCTGATTGCTGCGCCAGCAGCTGCGGTATGCAAAAGCCCAAAGAACATATGTAAACACATTGACGAGTGTCTGCAGCGAACCTCGGACCCGAACAACAAAGCCGCTGAGCAGATAACAGAGGGTGTGAGAACTCGTAATGGCAGAATTGTGTGGACCGGCGCGGAGGCATGCGCCCGCGATTTGGGTAGAAAACGGCAATGGGACGACTGGACCCGTCAGTGCTCAGACGTTGAGTATGTCTCAATTGCTAAGGTGGAAATGGAAATCGGTAAAACCTATTGCGACCGGTATTCCCAATAGCGTTCATGCGCATTCCATGCCGCGGACCAAACTTTTCGCGTTACGCGACATCCCGCTGCTCGTAAGCGCCACCGGTTAGCGTATTCGGGTGCTTTGGCTAACAATCGCGCAATTTGTGACAGCCATCACTGCGAAGGCATGGCATATCTGTTTCATATCGCGAGGTGCTCGGCCCAAAGCGCAGATACACGCGCTGTCCCCAGTTCGACTAGTTCATTAGTCGCGCTGGCGGGCAGATGGGTTCGATTGCCGCCTACGGCTGATCTGGAGCGAGAAACGGGGACTCTCAGCCCGGATCTCCCTGTCAATCGCCGTACAAATGCTCGCGTAATTTCTCGATTGCACCTTCACACAAACGACCCGGATTGCGCTCGCCCGCCTTGGCAAGTTCGATGACCCGCTTGGCGATGATTCCGTTAGCGAAATCGTCTGCAAGCCCTAGGGATACGCGAGTCATTTCGACCGCGACACCCAGAACCTGTTTGGTTTCGGGATCGACATTGAAGCCGTCTAGGTAAGGTGTGATGAGCATGCAAAACCCCATCCCTTGCTCGCACGCGAGCGGCTGCCGCGGTCATCCGCAGCATTGAGCAGCAGATATGTTGGCAAAAAAGATCAGCGTGCAATATCATTATTTTGATGGAAACGATAAATGATGTTTATAGCCATGCGCCGGAAAATTGGGTCCCCGCGTCGAAAACGATCAGGGCCGAGCGTCGGTCTATGTCCGCAGCACTCCCAAAAGATGGGGTAATCGGCCTGCCGGCTTGTGGATAGCTGAAGAATTAGGGTGCTGCGCTTAAGGCTGATGGTGAAACGAGGTCCGCATATG
>VAZQ01000090.1 GCA_005883115.1 Alphaproteobacteria bacterium
CCACGCCGTAAACGCCGGCGCCGAAATAAGCGGTGTTGAGATAGCGCGAGAGAATCTCCTCTTTTCCGAGATGGCGCTCCATCCAGAGCGCAAGCACCGCCTCCTGGACCTTGCGCTTGATGGTGCGCTCGGGGGAGAGATATGTCATGCGCGCGAGCTGCTGCGTGATCGTGCTTCCGCCTTCGCGCGCGGTTCCCGAAATCATGTTGCGAATTGCCGCGCGCAGCATGGAGGGAAAATAGAACCCGTGGTGTTCGTAAAAGTGCCGGTCCTCGATGGCAACGATTGCACGGGAGAGATTGGCGGGCACGTCTTGCGCGGCGAGCTTGTCGCCCTTGAAGACACCGCGCGTGGCGAAGACTTGGCCATCCGCCGCCTCGACGATAAGCGCGCTTGGCGTGGGCTCGATCACCAGCCCTCCGTCGGAGGGCATGGTGGCAATGCAGTAGGCGACGTAAGCCACGGGAAGGATGACGAGCAAAACAAGCGCGGCGGCGATCGCGTGATTCAGGCGCGGCCGGAACGCTCGTGTGCCCGTCACCTGCGGACGGGGTCGCGCTTCGGGTGTTGGACGAGCGCGCCGGGCGGAAGCGAAAGCGCGAGGTGCAGACAGGTGCTCGCGACCCTTGCGGAGCAGGAGGGACCTCATGGCGTGCGGTCCTAGCGCGGGGGCGGCGGGTCCACCCAGCCGCCGCGACGGCGAAACTGAGGCCCGAAAATTTCAGAACCCGTGCCAGGCGTGGCGCTCTTGAGACTGCGCATCGTGCTGCTTACGCTCGAAGAATCGCCGTCGCCCGTATCGCCGCGCCCGCTCCAGAAGGAGTCACGATAGTGGCGATGGCGCCAGCGAACGCTCTCCACGCCCTGGTTCGACTGCAGAAAAGCGCGCAGCGGCGGCGGGATCAGTGGTGCCGCGCCTGTTTGCGCCGCTGTGCCGCCGAGGAAAATGGCAGCAGCAAAGACGACTTGGCGTGCCGGCATGGACCCCTCGCTGGCGACGAGACCCAATGAAAGAACGCGAAAGCCAGCAATTATGTTCCGCGCCAACCCTGTGCCGCGCGCGCGCCGCGCGCCGCTCACATCTTGGGCGGATGTGCGCGAACGACTGCTTCGTTGATGGCAGTGCCCCAACCCGGACCCGTCGGAAGAACGAACTCGCCGTTCTCGATCACATATGGGTTGGTCAGGAGCTTTGCTTTCCACGGCACCTCATCGACGTCGAATTCCATGATGCGGAAATTGGGAATCGCCGCACAGAAATGCGCGCTCATGATATTCGCGAGCGGCCCGTTGAAATTGTGTGAGGCGACATTGACCTCGTAGGCGTCCGCCATGGCAGCCATTCGCGTCGCCTCGACGAGCCCGTTCCACTGTGCGTCGATGATGGCGACGTCGACCGAATAATTTTCGAGGTACGGCTTGAGGTTGCGACGGCCAAGAATCGTCTCCAGCGAAGCAATCGGCGTCGTGGTCGATTGCCGGATGAGGCTCAGCGCCTTCGGCTCGAACAAGTCCATTTCGAGCCACAGCAAGTCGAACGGTTCGACCGCCTTGGCGATGCGGCGCAGCCCCTCGGGTTTGTAGTTGAAGTTGAGGTCGAGCAGGAGCCGCACGCCTTTGCCGGCGCCCTCGCGCAAGGCGGCGAGCTGATCGATCAGCGCAGCCAGCACGTCCTCGGCGAGGTTGAGCTCGGGATGACCGGCGCCGGTGCCGATCATGCCGGGGGCAACGAGACGGCCGCCCTTGTCATCGAACAGCAGCACGTTGGTTTTGAGCGCCTTGAAGCCGCGCTCGCGCGCCTCGCGCGCGGCGGCCTTGAGGTCGTCGAGCGTGCGCACTGCCGGCCGGTCGATGACCTTGCCGTCGAAAAGCTCGGCACAGCGCGCGCGCAGCACGCCGCAGCGCGACCAGTAGACCGGCATGTGGTTGCGCACCGCGCCGCCGAGAAGCTCGTAGACCGGGACACCCAGCGCTTTGCCGCGGATATCGAGGCACGCATTTTCGATTGCCGCGATGGCGTGCGACGTGAGCCCGCCCGCCGTTGAACGGGAGCGGGCGTAGAGCGCCGCGTCAATGCGCCCGATTGCGCACGGGTCTTCACCGATGAGGGCGTTGCCCAGGCCATGGATCAGGGCGGTCATGCCCTTGCGGCGGCTCTCGTTGAACTCGGACCAGCCGGTGAGTCCCTCATCCGTGCTGATCTTCAGGAAGGAATAAGTGTCCCAGCCGCCGTCGGCGTGGAAATCTTCGAGCTTTACGATCTTCATAGCCAGCCTCGCGTTTGGGCGCGGACCGCTCACGTCAGCGGCGAGCTTGTCCCGCGGGTCTATCCTCTTCGAAGACAATCACACTCGCGTTTTCGCGCGGGGATCTCGCTGACAAGGCACACAAAATTGTGCCATGGTTTGCGAGGGGCACCAACCGCAGCGCGGAGCTCGGTCGGCATGCGATCTCTCCCGGGCATCCTGCATGGAAGCTTGGCGGCGCTGGCGCTGCTGCTGCTCGCGCCTTGCGCGCTCGCCCAGCTCAGCGGCGTCGCCGAGATTGCGAATTACCAAGGTGCCGATCGTGAGCAGCGGCTGATCGAGGGCGCCAAGCGGGAGAAGGAGCTCACCTTTTACTCCTCCATACCGCCGGATGACATTTCCGCTTTGGTTTCGGCCTTCGACAAGAAGTACGGCGTCAAGGTCAAGGTCTGGCGCGCGGATTCCGAAGGGTTTCTGCAACGCATCCTAGGTGAGGCGAGGGCGCGGCGTTTCGAGGTCGACGTCATGGCGGGCTCGAGCTCGGCGCTCGAGCCGCTCTACCGCGAGAACCTGTTGCAGGAGGTGAAATCGCCAAAGCTGGCCGGCATCATCCCGCAAGCCATCGCTCCGCACCGGCAATGGGTCGCGGTCTATCTGAGTACCTTCGTCCAGGCCTACAACACGGAGCTCGTCCGCAAGGATAGCCTACCCAAAACCTACTACGACCTGCTGCGACCGCAGTGGAAGGACAAGCTCGGGATCGAAGCCGAGGATTTCGATTGGTTTGCACAGGTGGTGATGGATATCGGCGAAGCGCAGGGTTTGCGGCTGTTTCGCGACATCGTGGCGTCGAACGGCATTTCCGTGCGCAAGGGACACAGCCTCCTCACCAACCTCGTCGTGGCGGGCGAAGTGCCGCTCGCGCTCACGGCTTATGGGTTTTTGGCCGAGCAGGCGAAGCGGCGGGGCGCGCCGCTGGATTGGTTCGTCATTCCGCCGGCGATCGCCCGACCCACCGCCGAAGGGCTCGCGCGCAACGCACCACACCCGCATGCGGCGGTCCTTTTTTTCGACTTCCTGATCGGCGAGGAGGGCCAGCAGATCCTGGCCAGCCGCCAGTTCGTCCCCGTGAGCCGGACCATCGAGACGCCCCTGAACAAGGGTCCGCTTCAAATCATCGACTCGGCAGCGATCCTGGACCAAGCGCGCAAATGGCAGGATCTCTACCAGAAGACCA
>VAZQ01000091.1 GCA_005883115.1 Alphaproteobacteria bacterium
CGTTCCCCTGTTATCACCGAGGGCTGTGGCGATTAATGGGCGAGAGGGTTCAGGACGCGCGTTCGCAGGTTATGCCCGACCGGCCTCTACTTGACGGCCAAAGTGTTTGCCTTGAGCCAGCTACTAAATGGACGCCGCCCCGGCGGCAGTTCAACCGGGACTTTGGCCTGCTAAGGCAACTTATCGCCCGCTTTGTGAAAGCCTCAACCAATTTGCGGGCGTTGCCGATGTCCTGATCCTACCGATTACATTTGAACCATTCGACCGGCCGAGGCGACAAATAGTCGGGAGCCATTCCCCCTGGCGATTGAGCCGGAAGTGGGATGGTAGAAGCGGGCGTCTTGCACAGACAAAGCGGAATAGGGGCGTCACTCGGTCGGCCCGTCCGGGTGCCCAACACAAGGGGATTAGCATCATGAAGATCGTCATAATCGTAACGGCTGGGCTCGTCGCCATGCTGAGCGTTGCCGCTGCCGCCGATTTGCCGCGCAAGGAGCCGCCCCCGGTGGCGGCGGCGCCAATCGGCAAGTACCCGGTCGGCAAATATCCGGTTGGCAAGTATCCGGTTGGCAAATACCCACAGCCCGTCGTGACCAAGGGCTAAGGCACTCTTAATAGAAGCACTGGGAGGACATCATGAACGAGATGCAGGGCAAGAACGGGGGCGCCAACGCTGCACTACATGATGCGCTCTACCAGCAGATCTCATCCAGCAGCGATGAAGCCATCAAGGTCGCACTCGGTCTCGTTGACGAGGCCGATAAAGCGGCGCAGAAAATGGTCGCTGAGTGTGAGACACTGCTCGCGGCGGTCAGCCAAGGTACGGAGCAGATACGCAGCGAATTGCGCGAGAAAATGGTCGAATTCGCGACCGTGATGCGGGACTACAGCGAGGAGATCGCGGCGAAGAACAGAGCCTATGTCGAGGCGGCGCGCAGCACCACCGACATGATTAGCTCGCACATTGAAGCCGTGCGGGCGGCAATGAAGTCAGTCGCGCATGAGGGTGCGCCGACTGCAGCGCACCACGCCGCCATCATCGACATGAGGCAGGCGCTGCAATGAGCGACCAGGCCCGCCTTGGCGAGTAACCCCACTATTATCCCGCTAAGGACCAGCGAGAGCTGGCGGCCGAGTGTCGCCATCCACCCCATGATCACCTCGTCCGCGGTGGCCAGCAGCGTCGGCGGGATGTCGAGGCCGCGGGTGCCGCAAGTCTGATGCTTTTGAGCAATACTTAAAATGAAATCGGCCCCATTGCCGGAGTGTTTGCCATTGGACGCCTGATGAAACAAACGACGAAATGCGGCTGAAACACTCGTGTGCCATGCTTCTTCTCCAGCAAGGCAAAGACCGGCGTGGCACAGCCAGCACGACGGACAGCTTGGCCTAAATGGGACAAGGCTCGACCGCGCGGTCGAGCCTTGTTTCATTTTGGAACTTAGAAAAGACCGGGGCGAGGCGTTGTTATCCCGCGCAGTTGCAGGCCCTGCTCCGAGCCAAGAGCATCGATGCTGAGGTCACCAATGTCAGCGACCCTGTTTCGGTGGGAAGGATGGACTGACTACGCGCCCATGGATCAGGTCCAAAGCCATTTTGACTGCCTTATCATGCTTTAAATCCGGTGGAACGTAGGATTGCGATCCGGTTTGCTCCTGCCCCTCGGCGAGAAGGTGACCTCGCAAACCTGCTTCACTTGTCGCATCTGCACTGCTCCTCAACCCCTCAGGAACGTCCTGCTGAACGACGATGTCCGGCGAAATTCCTTTCGCTTGGATTGAACGTCCCGAGGGCGTGAAGTAACGCGCAGTGGTCAGCGAAAGCGCTCCGCGTTCGCGGCCAAAGGGAATCAGCGTCTGCACCGAGCCTTTGCCGAAGGACCGCGTGCCAACGATCGTTGCGCGGTTGTGGTCTTGCAGGGCGCCGGCGACGATTTCTGAGACCGAGGCCGAACCGCCATTGATCAACGCTATCACCGGCTTTCCGTCGCTTATATCTTTGCCGGCTCGGGTCCTGAAAATTTGAGTACCGTCGGCACCGCGGCCGCGAGTCGATAAGATCTCGCCTTGCTTCAGAAACGCATTCGCAACCGTGATCGCCTGATCTATTAAACCACCAGGATTATTACGTAGGTCCAATATGAAGCCCTTCAGCTTATCACCTTTTTTTGCCTTGAAGTCGTTAATCGCTTTCTGCAAGCCCGAGGTGGTTTGCTCGTTGAATTGGCTTATGCGGACGTAGCCCACGTCTTCATCTTCTAGGTGCCACCGAACCGAAATAACCCTAACAACGGCGCGAGTGATAACCATCTCAATCGGCTTGTCGTCATGTTGGCGCCTGATCGTCAACTTGACTCTAGTATTCGCCGGACCGCGCAACTTCTCAGCCACTTCATTTGGGTTTAGTCCGTCAACGGGTTCATCGTCGATACGGGCTATAATCTCCCCTCCAATGATACCGGCCTGAGCCGCCGGCGTCTCATCAATTGCTGAAATGACCTTGATCCGGCCGTTTTCAGAACTGATCTCCAGCCCTAGCCCATCAAATTTTCCAAGTGTGTCCACTTGCGCGTCGCGGAAGGCCCGGGCGTCCAGGTACCTCGAATGAGGATCAAGCCCCGCCAACATACCCTTGATTGCCGCCTCAATCAGCTTTGCATCGTCGGGCTTCTCGACATAGTCCGAGCGCACGCGCTCGAATACGTGGCTGAAAAGGCTGAGGTGCTGGAGCGCCTCAGCGGCTGCCTTTGCGCTCGATGCCTCGACCACTGTCCGGGGTTGAGGAGTCACCAACGTCACGGCAGCGCCCGCAACTGCGCCAAGGAAGATCAGGAAGGACTTGCGCAGCACGGCAGGCCTCTCCTCCTGAGTCGATCTCAATCCGGTCTGTTGTCACCGAGGGCTGTGGCGATTAATGGGCGAGAGGATTCAGGACGCTCGTTCGCAACGCGGACTCTACTTTGACGGCCAAAGTGTTTTGCCTTGAGCCAATATTGAACGGAATTCCGCCCTCCCGACACCACTCAATCAGAAAGAAGTACAATTTCGCGGGATCCTTGTTAACCCTTTATTTAGAATGTGGTAGCGCGCCGCGGCGTGGTCTGCGAAGGATCGAAAAGGCAGCACCCCTACTGCTGCTGGCTAAAGGGGCGAATAGGGGCTTCACTCGGTCGATCTGTCCGGGTGCCTAACACAGGGGATTAGCATCATGAAGATCATCGTAATCGTAGCGGCTGGGCTAGTCGCCATGCTAAGCGTTGCTGGTGCCGCCGATTTGCCGCGCAAGGAGCCGCCCCCGGTGGCGGCGGCGCCAATCGGCAAGTACCCGGTCGGCAAATATCCGGTTGGCAAGTATCCGGTTGGCAAATACCCACAGCCCGTCGTGACCAAGGGCTGACCGCAGCAAATATGGCGGGACGGAGACAATCTTGTTCACGCCTCACGCCAATCGTTGTGGCAAGCCGGTCACACTGCCAGACAATTTGGAAGCAGGCCGAAAGAAAATCGCAATCCCGGCGGAACCACTCGAAAAACTAGATGTTAGCTGGTCGGGTATTCGGGCGGGGACATAATCGCAAAACCAATCCCGAATGTTGCATCGATGGGCGGCGAATCGCGCCGCCCCGAAAGCGCGCCATAGCAGAAAAGGCTGTGCCGTCGAAACTAGGACCATTGGGGGTGTCTTCATGAAATCTACGGTCATCAAGCGCTCGATCGTGGTCGCTGGCCACAAAACGAGCGTAAGCCTCGAGGATGCATTCTGGAACGGGTT
>VAZQ01000092.1:0-3789 GCA_005883115.1 Alphaproteobacteria bacterium
TCATGAGCACGCCCTTCGATGAGCGAGGTGGAATCTATATAGCATCCGCCGCAAATAGTAGTCAACAATAAAATTCAGTTTGCACGTGACAGCGAAATTCCTACTTTGCCCTGGCGCAGTCTGTAGCCGGGTCGTCGGCGGCCGCCATCGCCGATGAGAGCTGCGCGCGAGCGGCCAATTCGCTCCCGCCCGCATGAACCTACGGCACGCTAGCCGCGCTGTCCCCGGCGCGCGTGCGAGGACGCGCGCGGCGCGGAGGACCGCGCGCTCTGGCGCAACGCGGCCTTCAAATCGGTCGGCCGTCCATATTTGTGCAACAGATCGCGAAAAGCCTCGTCGGCTAGTTCCTGGAGCGTCTTCATCGACTCGCGCGCGAGCAGGTCGAGCGCCTGCCAGGTCTCGGCATCGAATTCCACGAGCTTGCGCCGCGCATCGGCCGGCTTCTTGGCCATGACGACCTCCTCATATCTGGAACAACGGTGCGCCCGGACCGTTCATCGCACGATGGTTTGAGAGAAAGGCACCGAGCCTCAAGCTTACCCCACCGAGAAGGCCCGCGGGGGCGAAATCATCCTGCGTCGGCGCTGGCAGCGCGTTCTTTTCGCTATTGGCCTCGCCGCGCCGATCGTTCTCGCATTACTGGCGCTGCTGATGCTGCGCTAGCGACGTCTCTGCCGACCTTCCGCCATGCGATGACTGATTGGCGCCGACAGACTTGCCGCCACTCTACGGCAACATCGCGGTCTCCCCTTCTTTGGCGTGAGGCGCGCCGCACGCGTGCGAGCACGCGATCAGCGGAGATGAAAGATTTCCGAGGATTCCTCCGTCGTCGTCGACCAAGGCGTGATCACCTCGCGCCAACCCAGCGACCTCGATGCCTTCTGCGCCAAGATCATTGAGGGATGGCCGACACACGCAGCGTAGCGCCGCTGCGTAACCTTTCGCCGCGGCTTGCGGATGGTCCGCCGGGCGGGGCCGTGCTACGCCTCGCTCATGGCCGCACTGATCCTTCCCCTGGCCGAGGCGGCCGCGCATCTGCCTACTCGCGGCGCCTTGATCGGGCTTGATCTCGGCAGCAAGACGATTGGCGTGGCGGCAAGCGATCCCGACCGGCGGCTCGCGTCGGCCGTCGAGACTATCGCGCGCAGGAATTTTTCCGCCGACGCAGCGCGCCTGCTCGCGCTGGCCGCCGAGCGACAGGCGGTCGCCTTCGTTCTCGGCCTGCCCATCAACATGGACGGCAGCGAAGGGCCGCGTGCGCAATCGACGCGCGCCTTTGCCCGCAATCTCGCGCGGCTGACCGATCTTCCGATCGCGTTTTGGGACGAGCGGCTGTCCACCGCCGCAGTCGAGCGCGAGCTGATCGCGGCGAATGTGACGCGCGCCCGCCGCGCCAAAGTCATCGATCAGCACGCTGCCGCTTTCATTCTCCAGGGTGCGCTCGATCGGCTGACGCGGCGCGCGCTGGCGCATTGAGCAGCCAACGCTAAGCCGCCAGGCCGTATGCAGTGCAACGTGCGGCGCGTTTACGCAAAACACTGCATCCCTATCGCGGACCGCAGGGGGACCGGAACGACCCGGGGTCTGCAGCGCAGCGGTTGCTTCGTAGCTGCCCGCGCCCCCCGCCACGCGGGCTACGGGACGACCGTTACGGCGCCGGTAAGGCGCGATCGATGAGCTGGCGAGCTTCGTCCTCGGTGATGGCAGCGCTTCCGTACATCGTCGCATGGCGATACTCGAGCCGCGTGCGTGCGAACAGGTTCGCGATCGTGTGGTCCGCGCTCTGGCCTAGCGCCGCCGTCGCGGCCAGGAGCGCGAGGTGTTCAACGGCGGCGCGCGCGTGAGCCTCGGGATTATCCGACGAAAGCGCCTGCTCGAGGAAAGCGAGCGCCGCCCGCGTGCCGGACAGATCGGTGGCCTCTTCGGCGAGCGCGGCCAGCACCTCGCGCGCCGCTTCACGCTCGCGGTCGACTGCACGCAGCACGTCGAGGCACATCACGTTGCCGGAACCCTCCCAGATCGCGTTGACCGGCGCCTCTCGGTAGAGTCGCGGCAACACGCTCTCCTCGACGTAAGCATTGCCCCCGAGGCACTCCATCGCCTCGCCGATGACGCCTGACGCGCTCTTGCACACCCAATATTTCACCGCCGGCGTAAGCAGCCGGGCGCGCGCGGCCTCGCGCGGATTGCTCGCGCCGAGATCGAACGAGCGCGCGAGCCGCATGACCAGCGCGGTTGCGGCTTCCACCTCGAGGGCGAGATCGGCAAGCACCGCGCGCATCATCGGCTGGTCGACGAGGTGCTTTTGGAAGACGCTGCGGTAGCGCGCGTGATGGATCGCCTGCGCCAGGGCCATGCGCATGATCCCAGCGGACGCAATCGCGCAATCGAGCCGTGTGAGCTGCACCATATTGATGATCGTGCGCACTCCCCTGCCCTCCTCGCCGACGCGCCAAGCGAAAGCGTCCACGAACTCGACCTCCGAGGACGCATTCGAGCGGTTGCCGAGCTTGTCCTTGAGACGTTGGAAATGAAGTCCGTTGACCGGCCCGTCCGGGCGAAAGCGCGGCATCAGAAAGCAAGTGAGCCCGCCGGACGCCTGCGCCAACACCAGGAAGGCGTCGCACATTGGCGCCGACATGAACCATTTGTGGCCAGTGATGGCGTAGCCATCCCCCGCCGGCTCCGCGCGGGTGGTATTGGCGCGCACGTCGGTGCCGCCCTGCTTTTCGGTCATGCCCATGCCCAGCGTGATGCCGCGCTTCTCCCACCAGGGCCGGAATCGTGGGTCATAGCGGCGCGACGTGATCTTGGGCATGAGCTTGGCCACGAGTTCGCGCTCGAGCGTCAGCGCCGCCACCGCAGCGTGCGTCATGGTGACGGGACAGAGGTGCCCGGTCTCGATTTGCGCGGCCATGTAGAAGCGGGCCGCGCGCAGCACCTGCGCGGGGGTGCCCATCGGCGTTGCGTCCTCGCGCCAGGTCGACGCCGCCAAACCCGCGGCGATGCTCTCGCTCATGAACTGGTGATAAGCGGGGTGAAACTCGATCGCGTCGCGCCGGAAGCCCTTGGCATCGAACGCCTTCAGCTCCGGCGGATGCTCGTTGGCCGCGCGCGCGAGATCGAACATCTCGGCCGTGCCCCAGTGCTTGCCGAAGTCGGACAAGGCCGAGGCATCGCCTGCGCCGCCATTTGCCGCGACCGCGTCCTGGAGCGGCCGATCGCTCTCGTAGAGATTAACGTCGACATAGGGCGGCGATTGATTGAGCACCTCATCGATCCGCATCGCCCGCTCCATGCGCGCGCCCGAACAGGGCGCCCGTCAATTCATAACGTGAATTTTTCTTCGTTTCAGCCCACTGCACTCAACTGGCGTGGCTCGACCGGCCCCCCGAAACATCCACAGCTGCTTTGGCGAGAAGGCCCGCGCTCCCTTGCGGGTGCCGCTCGCCGGGCCTATAGAACCGGCTTTAATGAACATCGCCGCCAAGTCCACCTTCGTCCTCAGCCAGCGCGATCTGTTGGGGATCGAAGGGCTTTCGCGCGAGGACATTCTGGGGCTGCTCGATCTCGCCGAGGATTTCGTCGAGCTCAACCGCCAGATCGACAAGAAGCAGGTCTCGCTGCGCGGGCGCACCCTGATCAACCTGTTCTTCGAGGTCTCGACCCGCACCCAGGCCTCCTTCGAGCTCGCCGGCAAGCGGCTGGGCGCCGATGTCATGAACATGTCGGTTGGCTCCTCCTCCATGCGCAAGGGTGAGACGCTGATCGACACCGCGATCACCCTTA
>VAZQ01000092.1:3975-5515 GCA_005883115.1 Alphaproteobacteria bacterium
TCGTCGTGATCTGCGGCGACGTTCTGCACTCGCGCGTCGCGCGCTCGAACATCATCCTGCTCAACGCGCTGGGCGCGCGAGTGCGCGTGGTTGCGCCCTCGACGCTGATGCCGTCAGGCATCGAGCGGTTCGGGGTCGAAGCCACGCGTGACATGCGCGAGGGGCTGCGCGACGCCGACATCGTGATGATGCTGCGCCTGCAGCGGGAGCGCATGAACGGCTCGTTCGTGCCCTCGATGCAGGAATACTTCCACTATTTCGGCCTCGACCAGAAGAAGCTCGCCTATGCCAAGCCGGACGCGTTAGTGATGCATCCGGGCCCGATGAATCGGGGCGTCGAGATCGATACTGCGGTTGCCGACGGCGCCCAATCGCTCATCCGCGAGCAGGTGGAGATGGGCGTCGCCGTGCGCATGGCCGTGCTCGAGGCGCTGTCGCGGAACCTGCCGAATGCGTAAGGCCCACCTTTCGGCACTCGCCGGGTTCGAAACCGATCTTCGACGATGATGCTGACCGACCGCCGCCCGATCCTGCTCGCCAACGCGCACATCCTCGATCCATCGCGCGATCTCGAGATGGATGGCGATCTTTTGATCGCGGACGGCGTGATCCGCGAGGCCAAGCGCGGCATCGGCGCGGCCGGCGTGCCCGAGGCGACCGAGGTCATCGACTGCAAGGGCAAGGTGGTGGCGCCCGGACTCATCGACATGCGCGCCTTCATCGGCGAGCCCGGCGCGGAATATCGCGAGACCATCGCCTCGGCGAGCCAGGCGGCGGCAGCCGGCGGCGTCACCACGATCGTATCGCAGCCCGACACCTCGCCAGCGATCGACGATCCGGCGATCGTGGATTTCGTGCTCCGCCGCGCGCGCGACACCTCGATCGTGCACGTGCAGCCGATGGCGGCGCTCACCAAGGGGCTGCGCGGAGAAGAGATGGCTGAAATCGGATTGCTCAAGGCGGCGGGCGCCGTTGCCTTTACGGATGGGGCAAAAAGCGTGACCAACGCGCAGGTCATGCGCCGCGCGCTGACCTATGCGCGCGATTTCGACGCGCTCGTCGTGCATCACACCGAGGATCCCGACATCGTCGGAGAGGGAGTGATGAACGAAGGCGAGTTCGCGGCGCGGCTCGGGCTCACCGGCGTGCCCACCGCGGCCGAGACCATCATGCTCGAGCGCGACATGCGGCTCGTTGCGCTGACCGAGAGCCGCTATCACGCGGCCTCGCTCACCTGCGGCGAGTCGCTCGACGTCGTGCAGCGCGCCAAGGATAAGGGACTGCTGGTGAGCGCATCAGCATCGATCAACCACCTCACCCTCAACGAGATCGACGTCGGACCCTACCGCACGTTTCTCAAGCTCAAGCCTCCGCTACGCGCGGAGGAGGATCGCGCAGCGCTGGTCGCGGCGCTTGCCTCGGGTCTGATTGAAGTCGTCATGTCCGATCACAATCCACAAGACGTGGAGACAAAGCGCCTGCCCTTCGCCGAGGCCTCGCCCGGCGCCATTGGGCTGGAGACGATGCTCGCAGCGGGGCT
>VAZQ01000093.1 GCA_005883115.1 Alphaproteobacteria bacterium
CCCGTCATTCTCCCAAGAGCAAGCCGCATCCTCAGCCGTCCCCTTGACCTCGACGTTGGGGCCGCAGCCCTTGACCACGACGGTGGGGCAGCAGGTCCAGTCATCTGCGCTGTTTCCTTCAACCAGTGCGACCATCAGGGTGTTCGGGTCTCCAACGGTCCAGCCAGCGCGAGGATTGGGAAGAGAGTGCACCCCGGTCGAGCAGGGCATTGCCGGCCTGATCATTGGCCCGACCGACCTGTGCGACCGCTAGGCCGGCGAGACCTCGCTCGGATCACGGGACTTGTGGGAACTCGTGCGGCGCCCCGTGTGAATGTCACGCGGGCGTGGAGGCGCCAAGCTTGCTCTCGGTACCACGCACAAGCCGTGCGATGTTGCCGCGGTGCATAATCCACAACAGCACGCTGAGTAGCGTGAACAGCACCGCGGCCGGCTGATCGCCGATCATCCACAGCGCCACTGGCGTGGCTGCGCTGGCGAGGAGCGCGGCGAGTGCGGAATAGCGGCTGAGTGCGACGACCGCGAGCCAGATCAGTGCGAACGCGATGGTGATTGGCCAGGCTAGCGCCAGCAAGAGCCCGATATAAGTGGCAACGCCTTTGCCGCCCTTGAAACCGAGCCAGATCGGGAAGAGGTGGCCGAGAAAGGCACCGGCCGCAGTGAAGAGCGCAAGCGTGTGGGCGAAATCGTCCCTGCCGAAATAAAAATAGGCGAGCAGCACGGCGAACGTGCCCTTGAGGGCGTCGCCGATGAGGGTTGCAGCGGCTAGTCCCTTGTGCCCGGTGCGCAGTACGTTGGTGGCACCGATATTGCCGGAGCCGATGGCGCGGATGTCGCCCGTGCCGGCAAATCGCGTGAGAAGGAGCCCAAACGGGATCGAGCCGCAGAGATACCCGAAGCCGAGAGCAGCGGCATAGGCCGGCAGCAGCGACGGATCGAGCACTGGCGGCATGGGATTGCCTACACGCCTTAGCGTCACTCTCTCTCCGTTCGTCCCTGCGAACGCGGGGACCCAGCCCGCGGGCCCTGGATTCCCGCTTTTCGCGGGAATGAACGGAGAGTCTTGTGCGCGCTGATAAGGTCTCTGAAGATACTAACCGGGGAGTGCCGCCGCTCACACGTATTCGTAGACCGTCCGGCCGGCGACGATCGTCCGCACCACGCGTCCTTCGAGCTTGGCCTCGTCGAAGGGCGTGTTCTTGCATTTAGATTTGAGCTCGGCGGGATCGAGCACCCAGGGAACGTCGGGATCGAACACGATCACGTCCGCCGGGCTTCCCTGCCGCAGCGTGCCAGCCGCAAGCCCTAAAATCTTGGCGGGTGCGCTCGACATTGCTTTGAGGAGCGCCATGAGTGCGAGTTCGCCCGAGTGGACCAAGCGTAGCCCCGCTGCGAGCATCGTCTCGAGCCCAATGGCGCCGGGCGATGCCTCGGCAAAGGGCAGGCGCTTTGTCTCCACGTCTTGCGGATTGTGATCGGACATGACGACCTCGATCAGGCCCGAAGCGAGCGCGGCGACCAGCGCCGCGCGGTCCGCTTCCGCGCGCAGCGGCGGCCTGAGCTTGAGAAAGGTCCGGTAGGGCCCGACGTCGATCTCGTTGAGGGTGAGGTGGTTGATCGATGCTGATGCGCTCACCAGCAGTCCCTTATCCTTGGCGCGCTGCACGACGTCGAGCGACTCGCCGCAGGTGAGCGAGGCCGCGTGATAGCGGCTCTCGGTCAACGCAACGAGCCGCATGTCGCGCTCGAGCATGATGGTCTCGGCCGCGGTGGGCACGCCGGTGAGCCCGAGCCGCGCCGCGAACTCGCCTTCGTTCATCACTCCCTCTCCGA
>VAZQ01000037.1 GCA_005883115.1 Alphaproteobacteria bacterium
CGGGCGAACTTCTTGGAAGAGACCTGTGGAAATAAGCGCCTTCACGCCTTCGTCGATTTGGAAGGCATCGAGCTGACCGTTTGGCCCGGGCCGGAAGTACGAGCGGATGGTGTCGGACTCGACCCGCTGGTTGCCCTGGACGATTATGGAACTGACGGTCGGCGCTTGGGCATAGGCAATCCGTGGCGTGAGCGACACCACGCCACCACTCAATAAACTGCCTCCGAGGATCAGGCAGGCAAGGCCAAGCCCTCGAATAAGCCACCTACGAAATTTCATCCCCCACGCGCCCTTTATCGTCCCCTCTGGGTACCTCCGGTACCGCACGAGAAAGGTCGTTCCCCAGAACGCCCGTACTACATCGCCGCCGCGGCTACAGACCCGCTGCGCAAGCGAGCACTTCCCACGTTAGTTCCCCTTTACCTCCGAAAAGTTGCGGCCTTCCTACGACGCCGTCCATTGCGCGGCGAGATGGAGGATGTCGTTATAGGTTGCGAAGATCATCAACATGACGACGATCGCAAGCCCGATCCGAAAGCCCACCTCCTGAGCGCGCTCTGACAGCGGTTTTCCCCTTACGGCTTCGATCCCATAAAACAGCAGGTGGCCGCCATCGAGCAGCGGCACCGGAAATAGATTGAGCAAGCCGATCGAAACCGAGAGCACCGCCGCCAGGCTGAACAGCGACGGCAGTCCCTCGCTTGCGACCTGCCCGGACACTTGGGCGATCCGAATTGGCCCGCCGAGTTGATCGGCCGCCTCGCGACCGGAAATGACCCCGCCGATATACGACAAGGTGCGCTCGACGACGAACCATGTCCGTTGGGCGCCTAGCTCAAACGCTTTGAGCGGCCCGACCGGCTGAAAGTGGGTGTCATCCGGAGACGGCGACCTCGTGATGCCGAGAACGCCGATGCGATGCACGTTGCCGAAACGATCCTTGGATTCGCGGAGCGCGGGAACGGCCTTGAGAGTGACTCTGACGCCGCCGCGGTCGACTTCAAAGGTCAGCATCTCACCCGCGCTGGTGCTCACGACCTGCTGCATGTCGGGGAAACTCTCGATCGGGCGTCCGTCGATCGTCAGGACCAGATCGCCGGGCTTGAACCCGGCAATTTCCGCGGCGCTGCCGGGCTGGACTGCGTCTACGCGAGGCGACGTACTCGGCTTGCCAAACACCATGAATAGGGCGGCAAAAATCACAATCGCGAGAAGGAAATTCGCGATCGGACCAGCGACTACAATCGCTGCCCTGGCTCTTACCCGCTGATGTATGAAGCTATGGCGGCGGTCCTCTTCGGTCATTGCGGCAAGCGCCGCCGGATCGGGAACACTTGCGGCGTTTTCGTCGCCGAAAAATTTCACATAGCCGCCCAGTGGGATAGCGGACACTTTCCAGCGGGTGCCATGGCGATCATTGAAGCCAAAAAGCTCGGGCCCGAAACCGATCGAAAAAACCAAGACGCGAACACCGCATCTGCGGGCAATCACGAAGTGGCCGAGTTCGTGGAAGAACACCACGAGCGTCAGGACGAACAGAAACGGAATCAGGTAGCCGAGCACGCCGCCCCCCAGCGCGTTGATTCCGGACAGAAAATCGAAATTCATCAGTTCTCGTCCCCGCCCGTCCCGACCCAGATCTGCGAACACCAAGCTCTACGGTGCCTTTGCGGCAATTTCGGGCAAAAGCCCGCGTGCCAACAATCTCGTATTATGGTCAATAGATAGTGCTTCGTCGACGCTTTCGGGCTCTCCAGTCCAATTTCGGGATGTTGCCGCCTCAAGCGCCGCCTCCACGAGGGCAGATATCCCGCCAAAACTCAGCCGTCGGGCGAGAAATTCGCTCACCGCAACCTCATTGGCGGCGTTGAGGACGGTGGGCGCCGCTCCACCCGCCTCGAGCGCGTGCCGTGCAAGGGTCAAGGCCGGAAAACGCGCAAAATCAGGCTCCTCGAAGGTCAAAGTCGCGGCGCGGGCGAGGTCCAGCCGGGGGGCGGGTCCTACGATTCGCTCCGGCCAAGCAAGGCAATAGGCAATTGGGATGCGCATGTCCGGGCTCCCCAGCTGAGCAATCAGGGAGCCGTCGCAAAACTCGACCAGACTGTGCACGATCGACTGGGGGTGGACGAGCACGTCAATCTGCTCAGGTCGGAGCGCGAAGAGATGATGCGCTTCAATGAGTTCCAGCCCTTTATTCATCAAGGTTGCCGAATCGATGGTCACCTTCGCACCCATCGACCAGTTGGGATGCTTGAGCGCTTGCTCCACCGTCGCCATCCTTACGGCGGCTGCGGGGGTGGTGCGGAATGGCCCCCCCGACGCGGTGAGGATCACTCGGCGGACATCCTCTCGCCGGCTTCCGCTCATCGCCTGAAAGAGCGCGTTATGCTCCGAGTCCACGGGGAGCACCGTGGCGCCGGCTGCCGCCGCTCGGCGCATGAAGAGCCCGCCAGCGCAGACCAGAGTTTCCTTGTTGGCGAGCGCGACAATCGCGCCACGCTCGGCTGCCGCCAGCGTCGGCTTGAGTCCGGCCGCGCCGGTAATTGCGCCGATAACCCATTCTGCCGGTCGCTCGGCCGCCTCCATCAAACCGCTTTCGCCCGCCGCCACCTTGATCCCTGTTCCGGAGAGGGCGTTCTTGAGATCGCCATACGCGACGGGGTCGCCGATCGCGGCAAAACGCGCATCGAGCTCGCGCGCCGCCGCGGCGAGCGCGGCGGCGTTCTTGTTGGCGCTGACTGCCTCGACGCGAAAACGTTTGCGCTCGCGCTTGAGCAGGTCGATCGTGCTCGCGCCGATCGAGCCGGTGGCCCCCAGCAGCGTCACCGTGCGCTCCGCCGGCGCCCGATCCAATGCAGCGCGCAAAATGTCGGCCATCATCACCAGACCAAAAGGCCGCGGCCGGGCGCCTCGAAACCTCCGCGCAGGAACCCGATCAGCGCAGCAGCGGCGCTGGCGGTTACGAAGCCGTCCAGCCGATCCATTAACCCGCCGTGCCCAGGGATGAGATGGCTCGAATCCTTGGCACTGAATCGACGCTTGAGGAAGGACTCGAACAGGTCTCCAGCCTGCGCGACGACCGACAAGGCGAGCGCAACCATAGCGAGGGTGAAGACTGCGCTCAGTGCAGCCAGTTTTGCGATGGCGACAGCGACGAGGATGGCCCCCAGCAAACCTCCAACGGCTCCCGCCCAAGTCTTATTGGGGCTCACTTGCGGCACAAGCTTGGGGCCTCCGAGCGCGCGGCCGGCGAAATAGGCGCCGATATCGGTCATCCACACGATCGCAAACAAAAAGAGCAGGGCGAGGAAGCCGTCCTGTTCGTCGGTGCGCAGCACCATCGGCGCTACCGCCAGCGCGCCCGCATAGGGGACGGCGCCGGCGATCCAGGCGCGCTGTTGCGCGAGCGTGAGCGCCGCAGCCCCCAGCGCGCCCATCGCCAACACGACGACTGCCGCCCACGCATGTCCCATGCCCGCCAGAGCAACGGCAAGAGCAAGCGCCGCCCCGCCAGTCAACAGCATGAAACGTTCCTCGCTCGGCGCCACCAGCGAGATCCATTCCCATAGCACGCCGAGCGCTGCTGCGCCCCAGAACAGGGCAAATGGCCAGCCCCCCAGATAGGCGGTTCCGATCGCGAGCGGCACGAGGACTAATGCCGAGCAGACGCGCAGCATCAGCTCGCTGCTGCGAAGGGCGCGGGCGCGTAAGGGACGGTTCGCGGCGGTCACGGATTACGACCCGGTGCGCGCCACGAGACCGCCAAAGCGACGTTCGCGTCGGCGATACTCGATGATTGCGCTTTCCAGCGCAGCGCGATCGAAATCCGGCCAATAGGTCGGCACGAATACGAGCTCGCTGTAAGCCGCCTGCCACAGGAGGAAATTGGAGAGCCGTTGCTCGCCACTGGTGCGGATGATGAGATCGGGATCGGGCAGGTCCGGTGCATCGAGATAACTTGCGAGCGTGTCGGCGGTTATCGCATCGATCGACAAATCACCGGCCGCGACCGCGGCGGCGATACGCCGCGTCGCCCGTGCAATTTCCTGTCTGGCGCCGTAGTTGAACGCGACGACCAGGACGAGCCTGTTATTCTCCCTCGTCAACTCCTCGGCTTCCTCGAGCAGCCGCCGGATGTCAGGATCGAGATCCTCTCGCTCACCGATGATGCGAACGCGCACGCCACGGCGATGCAGATCCGCGAGATCATGACGAATGAAGCGGCGCAACAGCCCCATCAGCTCGCGAATTTCGGCAGCCGGTCGCGACCAATTCTCGGCACTGAAGGAAAAAATCGTCAGAAAACCAATTCCGAGATCGCCGGCGGCACGCACCGTGCGTCGCAGCGCTTCGACGCCACGGCGATGGCCTTCCCCCCGCGGCAGGCCGCGCGCCGCTGCCCAGCGGCCGTTCCCGTCCATGATGATGGCAATGTGCCGCGGCACGGCGAAATCGCCGATCTCAGTGTGCAGCGGCTCGCTCTTCGCCATCCGCTCCAACCTCACACCGTGAGGATTTCCTTTTCCTTATTCGCCAACATCCTATCAATCTCGGCGATCACTTCGTCCGTCGCTTTCTGTACTTGCTCGGACGAGCGCTTGCCGTCGTCTTCGCTAATCTTGTGATCCTTTTCGAGCCTCTTGAGCACGTCAAGGCCGTCGCGCCGCACATGCCGCACCGCCACCCGTGCCGCCTCCGTGTATTTGTGTGCAACTTTGACCAGTTCCTTGCGCCGTTCTTCGTTGAGTTCGGGAATGCGCAACCGCAGCACTTGGCCTTCGGTCGAAGGAGTGAGACCGAGATTGGACGCGGCGATTGCCTTTTCGACCGCATGCACCATCGATTTGTCCCAGACCTGCACGGAAATGAGCCGTGGTTCGGGCACGCTCACGGTAGCGACCTGGTTGAGCGGCATGTGTGTGCCATAAGCTTCGACCTGTACTGGTTCGAGCAGGCTCGCCGATGCCCGGCCAGTACGCAGGCCGCCCAGCTCCTGCTTCAACAACTGGATCGCACCTTGCATGCGGCGCCTGAGCTCGTTGATGTCGTGCGTCGGGTTTGCCATGGCGTTCCTCGAACAAGATGGTCGATCCTGACTGACTTTTGTCGCGCGAGGCGGTGGCCGGCACTCAATTGCCGACGACGGTGGTGCGCCCCTCTCCGCGCAGCACCGCCGCGATCGCTCCCTTTTCGCGGATCGAGAACACGATGATAGGCATACGATTTTCCCGAGCAAGCGCGAAGGCGGTGCTATCCATTACTTTCAGCTTGCGTTCCAGCGCCTCCTGATGGGTCAGGCGGTCATAGCGTTTGGCATTGCTATCGTGCTTCGGGTCGGCGCTATAGACGCCGTCGACATCGGTGGCTTTCAGCACCGCCTCGGCACCGAGCTCGGCTGCCCGCAGCACGGCAGTAGTGTCCGTGGTGAAGAACGGATTGCCGGTTCCCCCTGCCAGCAGCACCACCCGCCCCTGCTCGATGTGGCGCAAGGCGCGGCGCCGTTCGTAGCTCTCGCAGATTTGCGGCATGCCCAGCGCCGACATGGTACGAGCTGTCAAGCCGGCTTTTTCCATCGCGCTCTCGAGCGCGAGCGCGTTCATCACGGTGGCGAGCATTCCCATCAGGTCGCCAGTTACACGGGGTATACCTTTTTCGGAGACGTTCACTCCGCGAAAGATATTACCGCCGCCGACGACGACCGCGATCTCCACACCAAGCTCCCGAGAAGCAAGGAGATCGGCCGCAATGCGTTCGAGCGTCGGCTGATGGATGCCGAACCGGTCGGGACCCATGAGAGCCTCGCCGGAGACCTTCGCCACAACGCGCCGGTAGACGGGTTTCGTCATTTAAAACTTTCGCGCGCTTGCGGCGGCGCAAGCGGCGCGGCACGGGTAGCGCATAGCCGGCACCCTCAGCTCGATGTCACGAGCGCCGCGACCTCACCACCGAAATCGCTGTTGGGACGGTCAATGCCCTCGCCGAGGGCATAACGTATAAATCCCGTCACCTTGATCGGAGCACCCAGCTTGCCCTCGGAATCTTTCATTGCCTGGGAAACGGTTTTGTCAGGATCGTGGATGTAGGCCTGATCGACCAGGCATACCTCTTTGTAGAAAGTCTTGAGCCCCGATTCGACGATCTTGTCGATCACATTGGGGGGCTTTCCCTGGGATCGGTACTTGTCGGCAAGTACTTCCCTCTCGCGCCGGACCAGGTCCGGGTCGAGGCCGGAAGCCTCGATCGCTTGGGGATTGGAGGCAGCCACGTGCATCGCAAGCATGCGGCCGAAGCGCTTGAGCTCCTCACCCTTGCCAGTCGATTGCAGCGCCACGAGTACGCCGATCTTTCCGAGGCCTTGCTCGACCGAATTGTGCACATAGCTGCCAATCACGCCGTTTGCGACCGACAACGAGGATGCTCGTCGTAGCGACATGTTCTCGCCGATCTTGGCGATCGTGTCGGCAATCGCCTCAGCCAGCGTGATGTCGCCGACTTTCGCCGCCTTGATCTTCTCCACGTCGGGCCCAACGGCGAGCGCGACATTCGCGATCATCTTCACCAGACCTTGGAACAGATCGTTACGCGCCACAAAATCGGTCTCGGAGTTGACCTCGACCACCACGCCCTTGGAGTCTTCCATGGCCACGCCGATCAGCCCTTCGGCCGCAATACGGCCGGCCTTTTTGGCAGCCTTGGCGAGTCCGCGTTTGCGCAACAGATCAACAGCCTGCTCGATCGCGCCCGCGGTCTCCTGCAACGCGGCCTTGCAATCCATCATGCCTGCGCCCGTGCGTTCGCGCAGCTCCTTCACCATTTGCGCCGTGATGTTGGCCATATGTATCCCTCTATCCACTCCACTTTCGTCATCGCAAAGTGTGTTTCGCTAGGCGCAACTCGCAATATACCCGAGGTTCACCGCCATGCGGGTCGTGGCGCAATAAAGACCGGATGCCGATCGCAGCGCCGTGCTACTCTGCGGTCAGCTCTTTCGACTGCGCGATCCAGCCTTCCACCCGGCCGGGCAATCCGACCTCCTCACCGATCTTGCGGGCAGCGTCGGAGCCGAGCGCGGCGATTTGCCAGTAATGGAAGATCCCAAGATCATTGAGCTTCTTCTCGATCGTCGGCGAGACATGGTGCAGCTTCTTGAGATCGTCGGCGACGCCGCGCGGTCCGGACAGAACCTCGTAACCGGGACCTTCGCTCGACGGCGCTAGTTCTTCGATAATCGGCTTGGCGGCGGCCCCGGCATCTACCCCGAGCTCGCCTTGGGCACGCGAAATTCCGTCGATGGCCGCCTTCGCCGCGAGATCGCAGTAGAGGCTGATGGCGCGGCTGGCATCGTCGTTTCCGGGCACCACGTAGCTGATGCCGTCGGGGTCACAGTTGGTATCGACCACGGCGGCGACCGGCAAACTGAGCCGCCGCGCCTCCTTGATCGCGATGTCCTCTTTGTTGGTGTCAATCACGAACAACAGGTCGGGAAGGCCGCCCATGTCCTTGATCCCGCCGAGCGCACGATCGAGCTTATCGCGCTCGCGCTGCAGCGTGAGGCGCTCCTTCTTGGTGTAGCCCATGCCCTCCCCTGATGACAGCATCTCTTCGAGCTTGCGTAGCCGCGAGATGGACTGGGAGATCGTCTTCCAGTTGGTAAGCGTGCCGCCGAGCCAGCGCGAATTGACGTAGTACTGCGCCGAACGCTTGGCCGCCTCTGCGATGGCATCCTGCGCCTGGCGCTTGGTCCCGACGAAGAGGATACGCCCGCCGTTTGCCACCGTGTCGCTCACCGCCTGCAGTGCGCGGTGCAGCATCGGGACGGATTGGGCAAGGTCGATAATATGAATGTTGTTGCGGGTGCCGAAGATGTATTCCGACATCTTCGGATTCCAACGGTGGGCTTGATGGCCGAAGTGGACGCCAGCTTCCAAGAGCTGGCGCATAGAGAATTCGGGAACCGTCATATCTTTTCTCCGGTTGAGCCGCCGCGGACCCGTGAGCTTATCCTTCCTAGCGGTCGGACAAGCCACCGGACGGCTGTGACGCCAAGGTCCGCGTGTGAGATGACGGGGCTTATATAGGCAGCAATCGGCCGACGCAACAGCGAAGCCGACGAGTTCATCCTAATCCTGCATGTCCGTTCGGCGGAATTTCTGCACGCGCTGCCCGGTATTCACCTCCGAGGTGAAAATGTTTCCCTGCCGATCGACCGCGATGTTGTGCACGACCGTGAACATGCCGACCTGCCGCCCGGGGCGGCCGAAGCGCCCGAGCGTCTCTTTCGAAGCGCGCTCGACAATGCGGATCTCGCCGTTCATGCCGTCGACCATGTAGATGAATTTTTGGTCCTTGTCGGGCGAGAACACGAGATCGAACATCGACCCAGAGCCCCGCGTCATCTTTTCATAGATGTGCTCGAGGACGAAGGTGCCGTCCTTGCGGAACACCTGCAGGCGGTTATTTGCGCGGTCGCAGACGTAGACAAGACCATCCTTGTCGATACGGACGCAGTGCACGGGGTTGCCGAATTGCTGCGATGGCGGCCGCTCGGGATTGTAGGGGCCTATCTTCTCGTCGCTCGGCTGCTTGCCGTAGGCGCCCCAGTGGCGCTTATGCGCACCGGTTTCGCTATCAAATACTACGACCCGGCGGTTGGCGTAGCCGTCCGCGGCATAGACCTCCTTCGCGGCAACATCGACGGCGACGTCGGCTGGCGAGCCGAGGCGGGTGGTGGAATTGCTGTCGTTACCCTCGCCTTGCTTGCCGATCTGCAGCACGAATTCGCCCTGCATCGTGAATTTGAGGAGTTGCCCATCCTTTTTGCCGTTGCCGGCGAGCCAAACAAAGTCGGCGTCGTCGACGAAAATGCCGTGCTCGCTCTCCGGCCACTGGAAAGCGGGGCCCGGGCCGCCCCAGTGGCGGATCAAATTGCCGGCTTGATCGAAGACCAACACCGGCGGTGCAGCGATGCAGCACTTTGCCTCCGGCGGGCTCTGCTCGGCGGCACGCTCGCGCGCAGTGAGTGTGCCCGGTCGGTGCACGACCCAAACACGATCATATCGATCGGTAGCGATGCCGGAGACCTGTCCTAGTATCCAATTGTTCGGCAGCGGCTTCGGCCAGAACGGATCGACCTGGAACTGCGGCACCGCGTTGTCGGCATATGCGGGGGTGACCAGCGCGACAATGGCAGCGAGCAACACAACAACGGTTTTCATGCTCTCCTCCCCAGCGCGCTGAAGCTCGTTGCCTCAGCCGTGCACCCGGAAGAGTAGCGCGTAAAAAACTCGATTACACTGCCTCGACCGCGATCACCCCGGGGACCGCCTTGATGGCGCCAGCGATCTGCGGCGAGACCTTGAAGCGGCCGGGGAGCTTCACCTCAACTTCGGTTCCCTCGCCGAGCATCAGCACCAACGCGACCTCGCCGTTATCCTTCGCCGCACCCTGCGGACCTTCCAGCCGCTTGGCAACGCTTTCGATTGGCGCCTGGTCGCGCAGGAAAACGCGTAGCCCTCTGGCGAGCTTGGCCGCAGCCTGATCAAGCGGCTCGACCATCTGGATGCGCGCGCGCACGTCGTCGCCCTGCAGTTCGGCCGAGAGCATCAGCAATACAGCGGCGCCCGGCTCGAGAAGGTCACGGAATTGCGCCAAGCCTTCAGAGAACACGACCGCCTCATAGTGTCCGGTCGGATCGGAGAACTCGATGATCCCCATCTTGCTGCCGGTGCGCGTGCGCCGCTCGGTGCGCGCCACTACCGTACCCGCGACGCGGCCGGCGCTCGCTCCCGCGCGCACAGCGCGGGCAAACTCGGCCCACGACTGGACCCGCATGCGCTTGAGAGCAGCAGCATAGTCGTCCAGCGGATGGCCGGAGAGGAAGAATCCGATCGCAGCAAACTCCTTCTGCAGCCGCTCCGCTGGAAGCCACGGCTCGATGTGGCCGAGCGCGACCGGCGCGCGTGCGGCGGCGCCGCCAAACAGTTCGGACTGGCCGACGGCGATGTCATCGTGGGCGCGCTGCGCGGTAGCAAGTATGGCATCGACGGCGGCGAACACGCGGGCGCGGTTGGGTTCGAGCGAATCGAAGGCGCCCGCCGCGGCGAGGCTTTCCAGCACGCGCTTGTTCACCGCGTGCGGCTTGATCCGGGCGGCAAAATCGGACAGGTCGGCAAATGGCCGCTCGCCGCGCGCTTGGATGATCGCCTCGACCGCTTGACGGCCGACGCCCTTGAGCGCGGCGAGCGCGTAATGGACCGTCGAGCCTTCCACCTCAAAATCGACGCCGGAACGGTTCACCGATGGCGCCTCGACTTTCACACCCAGGCGCTCGGCCTCGGCCCGAAACTCGGAAAGCTTGTCGGTATTGCCCATATCCAGCGTCATGGACGCGGCCAGAAACTCGACCGGGTAGTTCGCCTTCATGAAAGCCGTTTGGTAGGCGACGAGCGCGTAAGCGGCGGCGTGGCTCTTGTTGAAGCCGTAATCGGCGAAACGTGCCAGCAATTCGAAAATCGCTTCGGCCTGGCCGCGTTCGAGGCCCCGCTCGACGCAGCCGGACACGAACCGGCTGCGCTGCTTCTGCATCTCACTGCGGATTTTCTTTCCCATCGCGCGCCGCAGCAAATCGGCCTCGCCGAGCGAGTATCCGGCAAGGATTTGCGCCGCCTGCATCACCTGCTCCTGGTACACGATGACGCCGAAGGTCTCGCGCAGGATCGGCTCCAGCTTGGGGTGGATGTAGTCGGGCTCCTCCATGCGATGCTTGCGTGCACAGTAGGTCGGGATATTGGCCATCGGACCGGGCCGGTAGAGCGCAACGAGTGCGATGATGTCCTCGAAGCGGTCTGGCCGCATGTCGAGCAAGGCGCGCCGCATGCCCTGACTTTCCAGCTGGAAAATACCGACCGCTTCGGCACGCGCGAGCATCGCGTAGGTTTTTTCGTCGTCCAGCGGAATCGCCGCCAGATCGATCTCGATGCCGCGCTTGCGAAGGACCGCCGCCGCCTTGTCCAGCACGGTGAGCGTCTTAAGACCGAGAAAGTCGAACTTCACCAGGCCCGCCTGCTCGACCCATTTCATGTTGAACTGGGTCACCGGCATGTTTGACTTGGGATCGCGATAGAGCGGGACCATCTCCGTCAACGGGCGTTCGCCGATCACAATACCGGCGGCGTGCGTCGAGGCGTGACGGTGCAGTCCTTCGAGCTTCTGCGCAATGTCGAACGCGCGAGCAACCAAAGGATCGCTGTCGCGCGCCGCCTGCAGGCGCGGCTCGTCATCGATCGCGCGGGCAAGCGTGACCGGGTTGAGCGGGTTCTGTGGCACGAGCTTGCAGAGCTTGTCGACTTGCCCGTAAGGCATCTGCAGCACGCGCCCGACGTCGCGCAACACACCGCGCGCCTGTAAGGTCCCGAAGGTGATGATCTGGGCGACGCGGTCGCGGCCGTACCGCTCCTGCACATAAGCGATGACCTCGTCGCGCCGGTCTTGGCAAAAATCGATATCGAAATCCGGCATCGATACGCGCTCGGGATTGAGAAAGCGCTCGAACAGAAGTCCAAAGCGAATGGGGTCGAGATCGGTGATGGTGAGCGCATAAGAAACGAGCGAGCCGGCGCCGGAGCCGCGTCCCGGGCCGACCGGAATGCCGCGTGCTTTCGCCCACTGGATGAAATCGGAAACGATGAGGAAATAGCCGGGATACTTCATGCCTCCGATGACTTTGAGCTCGAAGTCCAATCGTTCGCGATAAGCCTCGAGAGTGTGGCCGGCCGCGAGGCCGTGAATCTTGATGCGTCGTTCGAGCCCGACCTCGGCGCGCTTGCGCAATTCGACTGCTTCGTCAACACCAGCGCCTTCGACCCCGAGCGAGAAGCGCGGCAGGATCGGCGTCTGCACCCGCGGGCGAAACGCGCAGCGCCGTGCGATCTCGACGGTCGAGGCGACCGCCTCGGGCAAGTCGTTAAAGAGGCCAGCCATTTCCGCGCGCGTCTTGAACCGGTGCTCGGACGTGAACTGGCGCCGATCGGTTTCCGCTGTGAGCCGTCCCTCGGCGATGCAGATGAGCGCGTCGTGGGCCTCGTAGTCGTCCTGGGTCGCAAAGAGCGGTTCGTTAGTGGCGACGAGCGGAATGCCGCGCGCATAGGCCAGCGCGATCAGCGCCGGCTCGGTGCTGCGTTCGGCGCTGCTGCTGTGGCGCTGCAGCTCGATGTAGAGCCGATCGCCGAACAGGCCCTCGAGCGCCGCGCAACGGGCCTGCGCGAGATCGCCCTGTCCGGCGGCAATAGGCGCGTCGAGCGGGCCGCCCGGCCCGCCAGTCAAAGCAATCAAACCCTCGGTCTCGCCCTCCAGCCAGGAAAGCCGCACATGCGGCGGCTCGTTCGGCGCGGTTTCGAGAAATGCCCGGGAACTGAGCCGCATCAGACTGCGATAGCCGTTCTCGCGCGTGGCGAGGAGCACGATCCGCGGCCGTTCGACGGCGCCTCCCGCACGCGGAAGCGCGTCCTGATCGGCAAAATCGACAGCCAGCGCGCAGCCGACGATCGGCTGGATGCCGGCCGCCGCCATTTTGTCGGAGAATTCAAGCGCACCGAACATGTTGTCGGTGTCGGTGAGCGCAAGCGCCGGCTGACGGTCGGCCTTAGCGAGCTCGCACAGCCGCGCGATGCTCAAGGCACCCTCGAGCAGCGAATAGGACGAGTGCACGTGCAGATGGACAAAGCCGGGCATTCAAACGCTCAGCGATTCTCGACGCGGCTTGCAAATGTGAGGGCGCGTGCCGGAGCTGTCCATCGCAAGCGGGGAGCGCGCAGCTGGTTTGTCCCCAGCCTCGTAGGGCGGGCGAGCGGCTGGCCCAAACTCGCCGCGGCAACGATTCAAAGCGTCGCGATCACATGCGCCCAGATCGCAACCATGCCCAAAAACAATGCCAGCGATGCCAAAGTGGCAGCTTCTTCAACGACGGCGCGGACCATGCTCACTAACTCCCACGAACGGAACGGGACGTGAACATAGTTCATGTTTTGTTCTAAGTCAACAAATGTAGTGGGCGCCCACTACCCAACAATTGGTAAGTGGGGTCGACCCACTCCCAACGATTAAGCCGAAAGCGCTGAGGGTGCCTTCGATGTCCAAGTTGTGGGTGGCGACAACGACAGCGAGCCCAGAGGCCTGCACCAGCTGGGTAAGCGCGGAGAACACGTGCTCGGAGGTGCGCGGGTCGAGATTTCCGGTGGGCTCGTCGGCGAGCAGGATGCGCGGGGCGTTGGCAACCGCGCGCGCGATCGCGACGCGCTGCTGCTCGCCCCCCGAAAGCTCCGCGGGGCGGTGTCTGAGGCGCTCCTTCAAGCCGAGGTAGCCGAGCAGATCGCCGGCGCGCCGGGTGGCTTCCCGGCGCGAGAGCCCGCGGATCATCTGCGGCATGATCACGTTCTCAATGGCAGAAAATTCCATCAGTAAGTGATGGAATTGATAAATGAAGCCAATGCGCGTGCGCTCGGCATCCGAGAGCGCAGAGGTCGCAATCTGATCGATATAGACTTCGCCGCCATCCGGATGCTCGAGGAGGCCAGCGATGTGCAAGAGCGTCGACTTGCCGGCGCCGGAGGGCGCTACCAGCGCAACGGATTGGCCCGGCCAGATGGCGAGCTCGGCGCCTTTGAGGATGTCCAGCGTGACGTCGCCTTGGCGATAGTGCCGGTTGATCTCATGCAGGAACAGGATCGGCGGCGCTTGGTCGCCATGCGCAACGCCGATCTCCGGCCTCGGCTCGGCGCTAATCGTGTCACTCATAGCGCAGCGCCTCGACCGGATCGAGGCGCGCCGCGCGCCAGGCCGGATAGAGCGTCGCCAAGAGCGATAACGTGAGCGCCATCACCACCACCGCCGTCGTCTCCCCAGCATCGAGATCGGCGGGAAGTTTCGATAAGAAGTAGAGCTCGGGCGAGAACAATTCCGTATTTGTCATCCACGACAGGAAACGTCGAATCGACTCGATGTTGAGGCATACAAGCAGCGCCAATAGAAAGCCGACGAGCGTGCCGACCACCCCCACTGAAGCACCCGTGACCATGAACACCCGCATGACCGCACCTTGGGTTACGCCCATGGTCCGCAAAATGCCGATGTCGCGGCCCTTGTCCTTGACCAGCATGATGAGGCCAGACGTGATGTTGAATGCCGCCACGATCACGATGATAGCCAAGATGAGGAACATGACGTTGCGCTCGACCTGCAGCGCATTGAAGAATGTGGCGTTGCGCTGTCGCCAGTCGATCAGAAAGATGGGGCGGCCGGCGCCCTCCGTGACGAGCCTGCGCTGATAGTCGATCTGATCGGGTTTTTCGACATAGACCTCGATCGCGGTCACGTCACCGGCGCGATTGAAATAAGCCTGTGCCTCGGGGAGCGGCATGAACACAAACGCTGAATCGTATTCCGACATCCCGACCTCGAACACTGCGGCGATGCGATAGGCCTTGATGCGCGGCGTCGTACCCATCGGTGTGATCGCGCCGCGCGGGGCAACGAGCGTGACGCTGTCGCCCGCACGCAGCGACAGTTGATCAGCGAGCCGCTTGCCCACTGCGACCCCCTGCCCTTCGTCGAAGCCCTCGAGCGTGCCCTGCCGGATGTTGTTGGCAACCGAGGGAAGCTTGGCAAGATCGGCGGCGCGCACCCCGCGCACCAGCACGCCGGACGCATTGAAGGGCGATGACGCGAGCGCCTGGCCTTCGACGACCGGCGCCGCCAGTGTGACGCCGGCAATCTTGGAAACGCGCTCGGAAACCACCTCCCAGTCCGTGAGCGGCTGTTCCAGCGGCTGGATCAGGAGATGTCCGTTGATGCCCAAAATCTTGTCCAGCAGCTCCTTACGAAAGCCGTTCATCACGGCCATCACGATGATCAGCGTGGCGACGCCGAGCATGATGCCGAGGAAAGAGAACCCGGCATTGACCGAGATGAAACCCTCCTGTCGCCGCGCCCGCAGGTAGCGCCGCGAAAGCATCCATTCGAATGGCGCGAAGGGGCGGGTGCGGGTCGGCTCACTCATCGATCTGTTCCCCGCGTCTCGATTTCACACGATTCTGGCCGTTTCGAGCCTTTTGCAAAAGCCGCTTCAGCCTGCCAGCCGTTTGGCGGCATCGGCCTCGGTTATCAGCTCGCGGCTGCCGTCCGCCCGCTTCTTGATCTCGATCTTGTTCTCGGCGAGGCCCTTCGGCCCGACCAGGATCTGCCAGGGGATGCCGATCAGGTCGGCGGTCGCGAATTTCGCGCCCGGCCGTTGGTCGAGATCGTCGTAGAGCACGTCGACGCCTCTGGCGGTGAGTTGGCGGTAGAGCCGCTCGCAGGCGGCATCGGTATCGGCCCCGCCCTGCTTGAGGTTAAGCAGCGCGACCTTGAACGGCGCTACCGCTTCCGGCCATTTGATGCCCGCCTCGTCGTGGAACGCCTCGATG
>VAZQ01000094.1:0-3106 GCA_005883115.1 Alphaproteobacteria bacterium
ACCCCGGACGGCACCTGCATGCGCGACTACATTCACGTCTCCGATCTCGTGCAGGCACATTGCGAGGCGCTGGCGTATCTGCGTGCGGGCGGTGGCTCGGTCACGCTCAATTGCGGGTACGGCCAGGGTTTCTCCGTGCTTGAAGTCATCGACACGATCAAGCGCGTCTCCGGGGTCGACTTCAAGGTCGAGTTCGCCCCTCGACGGTTGGGAGATCCCGCGTGCGTCGTGGCGGCTTCCGACCGCGCCCGCTCGGTGCTCAAATGGCAGCCGCATTTCAACGACCTGGAAACGATCGTGTGCCACGCGCTGGCATGGGAGCGCAAGCTTTTGTCGCGCGCCCGGTAACATATGCAGCCATCGATTTCCGCTTGAAAAGCGTTCTGGTCTGGGCAAGAACGGCTCTGCCGCGGTGGTCGCGCCGCCTCACGGACGGGGCATGCTGAAGTCATATTTTCAAAGATTATTTGCCGATCCCGACGGCGCAGCCGCTTTGGTCCGCCGGCTGCTCCTGGAACAAGCGGCGGGGCAGTGGCGTCGTTACGCACTTGCATTCGCGCTGATGGGAGTAGCGGCCGCGAGCACGGCGCTTGGCGCGTATTTGGTGGGAGACGTCATCAACCAAGCCTACGTTCACAAAAACCTCCCGGGCATCATCGTCCTCGCGTTGGTGACCGCCGTGATCTTCATGATCAAGGGAGTGGCTACCTACGGGCAGGCGGTCATGCTGGCACGGATCGGCAATCGAATCATTGCCGACAATCAGCGACGGATGTTCGCCAAGCTGCTCGAGCATAACGTCGGTTTCTTTGCCGACCGCCACAGCTCGGAGTTCATGGCTCGCCTGACCACCGGTGCCGCCGCCGCAAGCCAGGTGCTCAACCTCGTCATCACGTCCTTCGGCCGCGATCTCCTGTCCCTTGTCGGGCTCTTCGCGGTGATGGCCGTGCAAGATCCCGTCCTGTCCACGCTCAGCATCATCGTGGTGCCGCCGGCAATGTTGCTCCTGCGCAAGATGATTCGCCGTATCAAGACGATTGCGCACCATCAGTTCACTGGCAGTGCTCGGATCCTCGAAATCCTGCAGGAGGCGCTGCAGGGCATGCGCATCCTCAAGGCATTCACGCTCGAGGACACAATGCGCGAGCGCTTCGACTCGCGCGTGGCCGACCTCGAAAACGAGTCCAACAAGTGGGCGCGGGTGGCCTACCGCTCGGGACCGTTGATGGAGGCACTCGGCGGCTTTGCCATCGCCGGCGCGCTGGTTTACGGCGGTTTTCGCGTGATCGAGACCGGGGCGACACCCGGTCAATTCTTTTCCTTTCTCGCCGCGTTCATGCTGGCTTACGAGCCGGCCAAGCGGCTTGCCCGCCTCAATCTCGACCTCAACAGCGGCCTGGTCGGAGTGCGTATCCTATTCGAGGTCATCGATCATCCGCCCACCGAACCGGCCGACGCAGGCAAGCCGCCGCTGAAGCTCTCGCAGGCGCGCGTGGAATTCGGGAACGTGCAATTCGCGTATCGTCCCGGCGAGAGGGTGATCAAGAACCTGTCCTTCGTGGCGGACCCGGGAAAGGTAACTGCATTGGTCGGCGCCTCGGGAGGCGGCAAATCGACGATCTTCAATTTGATGCTGCGGTTCTATGAGGCCAACGGCGGCGCCATCGATATCGACGGGCAGAACATCGCGGCGGTATCGCGCCGCTCGTTGCGCAGCCAGATCGCCTATGTCGGGCAGGACGTTTTCCTGTTTCGAGGCTCGGTGCGGGAGAATATTGCCCTCGGGCGCGCCGGCGCGAGCGAGAACGAGATCATCGCCGCTGCCAAGGCCGCTTACGCGCACGACTTCATCACGGCCTTCCCGCGCGGCTATGACACGCCGGTCGGGGAGCACGGAGTGCAACTCGCCGGCGGCGAGCGCCAGCGCATCGCCATCGCGCGCGCTCTGCTCAAGGATGCTCCACTCATCCTGCTCGACGAGGCAACCGCCTCGCTCGATTCCGAATCCGAGCGCCAGGTTCAAGGCGCCATCGAGCACCTTTGTCAGGGCCGCACGACGATCGTGATCGCCCACCGCTTGCATACCGTGGTGGACGCAGACCGCATCTTCGTCATTGAGGACGGGACAGTCGTCGAAGCGGGTCGCCATGACGAGCTGTTGCGCCGGGGCGGGCGTTACACGTCCTTCTATCGCCTGCAGCTGCGCGAGCAGGAACCGCCGCCGGTTGCCATCGCGTCCTCCGCCTGAAGTCTGCATCGCTGCAGGAGAGATCATGTCTGCCGCCGCCCACAGCTACGTCATTACGCCGCCGCCCCAGGCCGCGATCGCGATCGCCGGTACCGACAAGATGTTTCCGGTGCGTCGCATCTGGTGCGTCGGCCGCAATTACGAAGAACATATCCGCGAGATGGGCCAGGACGTGCGCGATCTCCCCTTCTTCTTCGCCAAGCCCGCCGACGCCGTCGTGCCCGATGGGGCACACGTGCCCTACCCACCCCCTCACCAAGGACATGCATCACGAGGTCGAGCTCGTGGTGGCGCTCAAGTCGGGTGGCCGAAATATCCCGCTCCAACGCGCGCTCGACTGCGTCTACGGCTATGGCGTCGGCATCGACCTGACACGGCGCGATCTTCAGATCGCCTCGCGCGACATGAAACGGCCGTGGGAGATCGGCAAGGCTTTTGACGCCTCCGCGCCGTGCGGAGCGTTGCAGCCCACCAGCAACATCGGCCATCCCAACAAAGGCCGCATCGCGCTCAAGGCGAACGGCAAGCTGCGGCAGGAGGGCGATCTCGCACAGATGATCTGGAAGGTGCCGGAGGTCATCGCGAAGCTCTCGGAGATGGTCGAGCTCGCAGCGGGCGACGTCATCATGACCGGAACGCCCTCCGGAGTGGCGGCAACGGTCGCCGGCGACAAGCTCGAGTGTGAGATCGAGGGCGTGGGCCACTTGACCGTGACGATCGCCCCACCCGCGGCGTAGATGGCGCAGGATTGACTGCCGAGACCCTTACAGTCCGAGATAGGCCCGGCGCACGCGATCGTCGGCCAACAGCGTCTCACCCGCGCCGGAGAGTGTGATTCGCCCGTTTTCGAGCACATAG
>VAZQ01000094.1:3132-6754 GCA_005883115.1 Alphaproteobacteria bacterium
AGGCATGGGCCGCGAGCTTGAGCGAGACCGCCACATTCTGCTCGACCAGAACGCAGGTGAGGCCTTCGCGGTTGAGATCGCGGATCGTGCGCAAAAGCTGCTGCACGACGGCGGGGGCGAGCCCCAGCGACGGCTCATCGAACATGACGAGTTCCGGCGCGCCCATGAGACAGCGACCGATCGCCAGCATCTGCTGCTCGCCGCCCGAGAGAGTGCCCGCCGCCTGACCCGAGCGTTCGGCGAGCACCGGAAACAGCGCGAATACCCGCTCGAGATTTTTCACACGGCTCCCACGCGCCCGCGGAAGCATCGCGCCGATCTCGAGGTTTTCCGCGACCGACAAGGTCGCAAACACTTGCCGGCCTTCCGCTACCTGACCGATCCCGAGGTTGCAGACGCGGTGGCTTTCCCATCCGCCGATATCGATGCCGCGAAACGCGATGCGTCCACCGGCCGGCCGATGCATGCCCGCGATGGTGCGAATGAGCGAGGTCTTGCCCGCTCCGTTCGCCCCAACGATGGCGACGATGGTTGCCTCCTCGATCTCGAGCGACACATCGGCGAGGGCCTGCGCGTCGCCGTGGAAGACATCGAGATTATCGACGAGCAGCATCAGTCGACCGCCTCTGCGCCGAGATAGGACTGGATCACCGCGGGCTCGCGCACCACGGCCGCGGGCGCGCCTTCCGCGATCCGTGCACCGTGGTGCAGCACCAGCACCCGCGCGGCGAGCGCCATCACCGCCCGCATGACATGCTCGATGAGCAGGATGGTCAGGCCGAATTCGCGGTTGAGTTCGGTGAGAGCCGAAACCATGCGGTCGGTCTCGGCCGGCCGCAGGCCCGCCATCACCTCGTCGAGCAGCAGAAGTTTTGGCTCGGTGGCGAGCGCACGCGCAACTTCCAGGCGCTTACGGTCCGGCAGCGTCAGCGCGGATGCCGGTTGATGACGTTTGCCGAAGAGGTCGAGCCGAGCGAGTACCTCGCGGGCATGGCGGCGCGCCGCTGCGGGATCGTGCCGACGCAGCATGGCGCCGATCACGACGTTGTCCTCGACGGACAACGCGGGGAACGGCCGCACCAGCTGGAATGTGCGGCCGATGCCGCGGCGACAAATCTCGTCAGGGGCAAGGGCGTCGATGCGTTCACCGGCAAAATCGACCGAACCCCGGTCCGGCGCGAACATCCCAGCGATGATGTTGAACAGCGTCGTCTTGCCCGCCCCGTTCGGGCCGATGACGGCAAAAATCGAGCCGCGCGCGACGCGAAAGCTTACGTTGTCGACCGCGAGCAGACCGCGAAAGCGCTTGCTGACGCCTTCTACCGATAAAAGGTCCATCATGGGTCTCGCCTCGTCACGCGCAGTTTGCCGGCAAGCCAAGGCCACACGCCGCCCGGAAGCGCCATCACCACCACGAGCAGGCACAATCCATAAAAGACCTGCTTGGCCCCGGGTGCGTCGAAGCCGAGCGCCGACAAAAGCTCCTGCATTGCTTCCGACAAACCCGTCAGGAGAAACGCGCCGATCAGGGGCCCGAACAGCGTGCCGATACCGCCGATGATCGGCCCCAGAATCAGCTCGATCGAGCGCGAGATGTGAAACACCTGCTCCGGGAACAAATTGTTGTAGTAGAACGCGAAGAACACACCGGCCACCGCCGTCATGCCGGCGGAAAGGACGGCCGCGTACATCTTGTAGCGGAACGTGTCGATCCCGAGCGAGCGCGCGGCAACTTCGTCCTCGCGGATCGCCTGCCAGTAGTAGCCGATCCGGCTCTTGAGCAGAACGTGACACAGCGCGAAAGCTGCGACCGTGAGCGCAAGCATCACGTAGTAGAACATGGTCGGATCGCCGCGCAGGTTCCACAGGTCGTTGCGCGTGTAGTTGGCGACCGGCAGAAAGAAGCCGCTCGAAGCGCCGACCCATTGGAAATGATCGAAGCCGATGCGTGCGAACTCGGCAAACGCGATGGTGAGAATCGCGAAATAAACACCGCCGACGCCGAAGCGGAAGGCGAGAAAGCCGATGATGGCGCCGCAGGCCACGGCGACGGCGATCGCGGCGGCCAATCCGAGCCAGGGCGCGATCCCGAAATGCACGTAGAGCGCCGCCGCCGCATAGGCCCCGAGCCCGACATAAATCGCGTGACCGAGCGAGAGCTGGCCGGCAAAGCCCATCATCACGTTCCACGCCTGGCCGGTATAGGCGGAATAGAGCACGATGATGAGGACGGTGAGCAGATAGTCGTTGGCGATCCAAGGCGCCGCCAGCAGCACCGCGAGCAACACGGCCAAAAGTGCAACACCTCGGTGCGAAATGCCGTCGAGCAAGCGGCTGGTCATGAGACCCTCTTGCCCAAGATGCCCTGCGGCCGAAACAGCAGCACCAGGACAAGGAGGCCGAACGAGAACATGCTCTTGGCCGACGGCGTGAAGAACAGACCGGCCATCGCTTCGGTGAAGCCGATCAGCAATCCGCCGAGCACCGCGCCGGCCATCGAGCCGAGCCCGCCGGTGATGACGATGATGAAGGCGAGCAGCGTCGAGGCGGGGCCCAGCGACGGCGTCACGTCGACCAGCAACACCAGCATCGAGCCTGCCGCTCCGACGCAGGCGGCCCCAATGCCGAAAGTGAGCGCGTAGAGGTGCTTGACGTTGAGCCCTACGATGAGCGCGCCGGTATAATTGTCAGCGCAGGCACGGATCGCTTTGCCGAGCGGCGCAAATTGGAAAAAAGCAAACAGCGCCGCGGTGATCACGAGCGTCGCCGCTCCCGCGTAGACTTTCGTCGCGTCGATGATCAGCGGTCCGACCAGAAAGCTGTCGAACGCGTAGGACGTTTGAACACTGCGGGCATCCGGGCCGAAGGCGATCAGAAGCACGTTGACGACGATGATCGCGACGGCGATCAGCAGCATGAACTGGCTGTACTCGGGCCGCGTGATGAACGGATTGATGAGGCCGGCCTGCATCACATAACCAAGTACGAAGAGGACGCCGGCGAGCGGCACGGCCATCACCAGCGGGTCGAGCCCCAGGCTGTTGAACAGCACGATCGCCAAATACATCGCCACCGTCATCATCTCGCCATGGGCGAAGTTGACCACCCGCACGACGCCAAAAATGACCGAGAGGCCGACCGCCATCAGCCCGTAGACGAGGCCGGTCAAAAGCCCGCTGACCGCGACATTCAAATAAATCTCTGCGGCCACCGACCGGTCCTGCCTTATGCGCCTAACTGACTCCCGCCGTCGTCCCCGCGCATAGCGCGTCCCCATATCCAGAGGCGATGGTTATAGGTCCCCGCGTTTGCATCGCGTTTGCAGGGACGACAGTACATGAGACCGCTCATAGCAGGCCTTAGCCCATTCGTACCGGGCCAGCGCGCCAGCGCTGTCTCTCAACGGCGCCGGTCGTAGGGCGTCATCGGCAATTCGGGCTTGGCGTTGGATGCGGCTTTGGGGGCGAGTGTGACAAGCTTGCCGCCTCGGTTCTGAATCGCGGCGTTCTTGAGCTTGTCGTTCTGGCCTTTCTCGTTGAACTGGATGCCGGGGCCGATGCTGACATTGTCGGTGATGTTGGTGGTGCGGATCGCGTCGGCGAGCGCCTTCGGGTCGCTCGAG
>VAZQ01000300.1 GCA_005883115.1 Alphaproteobacteria bacterium
GCTCGACATCCGCCGGCACCCGAATCGCCATCTGGCCTTTGGCCTCGGCATCCACACCTGCGCCGGAAATTCGCTGGCGCGCATGGAGGCGCAGGTTGCCATTGGCAAGCTGGTGACGCGTTTCAAGACGATCGAGCGCGTCGGAGACTTTGTCCGCGGCGGCCGGGCACGCTTCCGCGGATTCTTGCACTACCGCGTTGCCGTCCGGTGATATGCAGAACAGACGGCTCCGCAGGTAAACCGTGCGCCCAGCCGCGCATCGGAACGTGCCGTAGGGTGGGCAAAATCGTTACCGGATTGGCACCGCGTGGGCACGGCGCGCCCGCGATTTTGCCCACGCGCACAAGCCGAGCAACGCGCGCCTTTGCCCACCCTCATATGGGGCGACGCGTCAAGCTTTGACGGCCCGGGTTTGGGTTGTGCCTGGTGGAGCGGCGGCGCCTGCATTGCAGTCTTCGCGCGCGGCTTTGTTTCAGCCCCGTAGGGCGTGGGCGCGTAGGCGTTTGCAGGGCGCATGCGGAATTGCCTCTTGTCATCGTTTCATCGCCATGTGGCGGCCGGCTATTTCCGGAAGATTGGGCGTGCGAATTCGACGGGCTCGCTGAGTTTGGCGAGACATGAATGGCGCAATGCGCTTCGCTTATTGCGCCCTACGCGCTTGCACTGCCGCGTTGCCGTCCGGTGATGAGCTGCGGCACAATTGCTTGCGATGGGCCTTAGGCGGATGCCGCTGCAGCCAAAGTCGGAATCTTGCTGGTATCTACCCTGCGGATGGCATGCCAGAGATCGTAACTGCTCTGCAGATTCAGCCACAACGTCGGGCCGTTGCCGCAGAGCTTGCCGATACGAACGGCCATTTCCGGTGTCACCGGCTGCTTCTCGTTGAGAATATCGTAAAGCGTCTGCCGGGAAATGCCGAGCAACGACGCCACTTCGCGCTTCGTTTTGCCGATGGCAGGAAGCACATCCTCGCGCAGAGTGGCGCCAGGGTGCGTCGGCGGCCGCTTCGGATCGCGGCGGGGGTACTTATCGGCCATGATAATCCTCCAGATCGACATTCGTTGCGTCGGTATCATCCCAGCCAAACGTGATGCGCCAGTTGCGCGACACGGTGATTGAATAACGTCCGCGCTGATCGCCCTTCAGCGGGTGATATCCGTTCGACGGCAAGTCCACGTCTTGCGGCCGCCTGGCCTGATCGAGCTGATCCAGTTGCCTCGCGATCCGGGCGACCCAATCGGGCCTTAGCCTGGATGCATCGCTGCGCTCCCAAAATGCCCGCAGCGCCTTGCTTCTGAATGACCTGATCACTCTTTGTCAGGTAATGCCTTACAGAGCGGGTGTCAAGCATTGCCTTACAGAAAGCGCGTCCGTGCATGGAGCGGCGGCCGGCGACCAGTCGAGACATCAAGGGCAGTCGATGTCCGCGCGCGACCCAATCGGGCCCGCATTGCAGTTGTTCAGCCCCCGTAGGGCGCAATAAGCGAAGCGCATTGCGCCGTCCGGCTGCTGGGCGCGTAGGCGTTTGCAGGGCGCATGCGGAATTGCCTCTTGTCATCGTTTCATCGCCATGTGGCGGCCGGCTATTTCCGGAAGATTGGGCGTGCGAATTCACTGGCTCGCTGAATTTGGCGAGGCATGAATGGCGCAATGCGCTTCGCTTATTGCGCCCTACGCGCTTTTTCGGTGAGCAATTAGGCAAATTAGCGACCGGTGACCCAGCGCGGATTACTCGCCAGCGACAATCTTATTGTCTTTTATCACCTTGGCCCAGCGTACAATCTCGGCTTCGATAAACGCACCGAACTCTTTCGGAGAGGAGAGCTGATATTCGATGCCTTGATCATTCAAACTCCGCTCGACCGCAGGTTCGCGCAGAGCTTTGGCCATCGCGGCATTCATCCGCAGGACAATGTCGCTCGGGGTTTTCGCAGGTGCGAGCAGGCCCCACCAGGCCTCCGCGTCGAATCCGGTGAGTCCCAACTCGGCTATTGCCGGAGTGTCCGGCAGCTGCACATAGCGCTTGGCGGCGGTCACCGCGATCGGATGCAGGGCGCCCGCTTGAATATGCGGTGAGAGGAGCGCAACCGAGGCAATCGCCACAGGCACATGGCCGGCGATCGCATCGGTGGTGAGCGGTCCACCGCCTTTGTAGGGGACGTGCGTCATCACCACTTTGAACTGGTTTGCAATCTGGGTCATAGCGAGCTGTGCAAGGCTGCCCGCGCCGATTGTGCCATAGGTTACGGAGCCGGGATTTTTCCTGGAAGCGGCGAGCACATCCTCGAAGCGCCGGTACGCTGCGGCGGGATGAGCGGTGATCACCATCGGCGATTTGCCGATGAGCATGACCGGCGACAGATCATGCAAGGTATCGAAAGGCAGGTTCGGCAACAGGCTCGGATTGACGCCGTGGGTATCGAACACCAGCAGGAACGTGGTGCCGTTGGGTTCCGACATGGCCGCCGCCTGCGTGCCAATCGTTCCCGATGCGCCGCCGCGGTTCTCGATCACGATCGTCGTCTTGAGATCCGCCTCGAGCAAAGGCTGAACTCGCCGTGCGATTTGGTCGGTGGTCCCGCCCGGCGGAAACGGCACGATGATGCGGATCGGTCTCGACGCCCAGCTTTGCGCGCTGACCGGTGCGCCAAGCCACAGGAATCCTTGCAGTGCGATGACGAGCGCGGCAAGGCCGCGCAACAGCTTGGTCATGATCGCAGTTCCGTTTGCAATAAGCATCTCCGCGGCCACCAGCCTCACTCGGCGGCTCGCCGGCGGTCAATCTCAATGGCGCCGGCCTTGATCCGCGGAATCAGCTCGCGGCCAAACTCGATCGCATCGTTCAGGGGGTCGAAGCCGCGAATGAGGAAGGAATCCACGCCGAGCATGTAGTATTTGAGAAGCGCCTCCGCGACTTGCTCGGGAGTGCCGACAAGGCACGACGTATTGCCGAGCGCGCCGGTGGCCCGTGCAATCGGCATCCACAAGCGCTCG
>VAZQ01000301.1 GCA_005883115.1 Alphaproteobacteria bacterium
AGGACAAGCAAGGCATCGAGTTGGCGATCGAGCAGGTCAACAAGGCCGGAATCAACGGCTACAGGCTCGAGGTTCAGTACGAGGATTCGGCATGCAGTCCGCTCCCCGCGACGCAGGCAGCCAAGCGGCTCCTGGAGCAATACAAGCCGCAGGTCGCGCTCGGCGAAGAGTGCTCGGACGCCACGCTTGCAATTATGCCGCTCATGGAGCAGGCGAAGGTGCCGTTTCTCAACGCAGGCTCCTCCTCGATCAAAGTCACCGATCCCGGCAACCCGTGGACGTTTCGCATCATGCCCAACGAGGTCATGCAGGGCGTCGACATCTCCACCAATGCTTACAAGCGCCTCAACGCGCGCACGGCAGTGCTGCTCTACGAAAACACCAATGCAGGAATCGGTAATGCGAAGGTCTTCGCTGACACGTTCAAGTCGCTCGGCGGGGAAATCCTGGGTGATATCGGCTTCGGTCGCGATGTGAACGACTTCACCGCGATCGCAACTCGCATCGCCGGTCTCGGCAAGGTGGATGTGATCCCGACCTACACGCTCGAGGGGCAGGGGCTGCGCATCACGCAAGCACTCGCCCAGGCTGGCGTTACGAAGGGCGGGGGAGGACAGTCGATCCAACTCGGCACGATTTGGCTGCCGTTCGGTTTCGAGCAGAAGGCGGGCAAGGCAGCGCTTGGCTATATCCGCATCGTGCAATTCGATCCGACCGACAAGCGCGAGGTCGTACAGAGCTTCATTCGCTCGTTCAAAGCCAAATACAATCAGGAGCCGACGCACATCAACGCGCACGCGTTCGACCAGATTCTGGTCGTCGCCGACGTCATTCGCCGCGGCGGCAAGGACTCGCAGTGGATCCGCGACATCATGGCCACGACGAAAGACTTCTCAGGTGTGACCGGCAGTGTGGAATTCGACAAGACCAACCAAAACGTCAAGATGGATACGATCCATTACATGGAGACCTTGCCGGATCTATCGTGGAAGGCGCTCGGCTGGAACTGAGCGGTCATGTTGACCGTCGCCCTCCAGCAGGGGATCAACGGCATCGTTTTCGGGAGCCTCTATGTCCTCGTCGCATTGGGGCTCACCCTTATCTACGGCGTTCTCGTGCAGATCAATTTTGCGCACGCGGACATCGTGACTATCGGCGCGTTCGCGGCCTATTTCTTTACCTTCGTCTTCGGCGGCAATTATCTCGTCAGTATCGGCATCGCCCTCATCGTCGGCGGCGCTGCGCTCGGGTGGCTCGTGAACGCAGCGATCTTCGCTCCGCTGCGCGAGCGCGGCAGCGAATTGTTGCCGCTGATTGCGACCATTGGCGTATCCATTCTGCTGCAGAATGCGATGCTGCTCTGGTTTGGGCCGATCCCATATGCATTCGATAGCCCTTACAGCAACGAAGTCATTCGGCTGTGGGGCGGCACATTCATCACCTGGCAGAACCTGATCATCATCGTCGTATCCGCGCTGACGATCGCGCTGCTGTACGCATTCATGAAATTCACGATGATGGGGAAGGCCCTGCGCGCGGTCGCGCAGGATCGCGAGACCGCGGGCCTCATGGGCATCAACCCCAATCAGCTCGTCATGTTGACCTTCGTGATCGCTTCCGCGCTTGCCGGCATGGGCGGCGCCATGCTGGGACCCGTCCTCGTGCTTACGCCCTTTGCCGGAAAGAGTCTCATCGTCAAGGCTTTTGCCATCGTCATCATCGGCGGATTCGGCAACGTAGAGGGGACGATCATCGCAGGCCTGGCGGTGGGTTTGATCGAAAGCTTCGCGACCCAGCTCATCAATCCGGGGTTGACCGACATCGTCGTCTTCACGCTGCTTCTGCTGATGCTGGCATTCCGTCCGACCGGGCTTATCGCCGAAAAGCGCGAAGAGAATGTCTAGCGAGGCCCGCCTGCGTGCCAGCCAATCAGGTAAGCGGCGCTGGTGGCTCCTCATCGCCATAGTTGTCGTCGCGACCTTGCCGCTGCTATTTCAAGATTCTTATTGGCGCGCGAACCTGATCGTTTGCGCGCTCAACGTCATTCTGGCGATCGGGCTTGACTTCATTCTCGGCTATGCTGGGCAGCTCAACCTCGGGCACTCGGCGTTCTACGGCATCGGCGCCTATGCCTCGACGCTGCTCATTATCAAGCTCGGCGTGCCATTCTGGATCGCGTTCGCCGCCGGAATGGCGCTGTCCGGCGCCGCGGGGATGGCGTTATCGCTCTTCGCGGTTCGACTGCGCGGCCACTATCTTGCCATCGCCTCGCTGGGCTTTGCAGTCATCGTGCACCAGGTCCTGCTGAACTGGATCAGCCTGACGCAAGGCCCGCTGGGCATCTACGCTATCAAGCCGCCGCCGGACATTGCCGTGCCGGGGCTCCCGATCCTCTCATTCGGCAACTCAGCCAATATGTTCTATCTCGTCGCGGGCTTCGCATTCCTTTTCTATGTTCTCCTCGACCAGCTTGTCCGCTCGCCGATCGGAGAAGCCCTCGCCGCGATCAGAGAGGACGAGGTTTCGGCGGCTTCGTTCGGCATCAATTGCACGGTCTGGAAGGTTTTTGCCTTCGGCATGGGTTCGGCGCTCGCGGGCGCCGCCGGCGCCTTCTATGCGAGCTTCGTCGGAACGCTGGTCCCGGATGCCTTTATCATCACGGAGTCGTTCACCATTCTGGCCATGGTGATCGTCGGCGGCATGGGAACGCTGACCGGCCCGGTCTGGGGCGCGATTCTGCTCACCGTCTTGCCCGAACTCTTGCGCGGAATCGGCGATCTGCGTCTCGTCGTCTATGGTGCTGCGCTGACCCTGGTTGTGCTGTTCGTGCCAGGCGGAATGGTGCAGGCGGCGAGGATCGTGCGCGCGCGTCTGGCTTGCTTGCCCATGGCGAGCACGCGTCAATGACCGCGTCGTCGCGGCCTGCTCCCGCGGTAGAAGCGCCTCCTGCGTCCGTTCTCTTATATGGCGAAGGCTTGCACAAACGGTTCGGCGGCGTGCAGGCGGTTCGTGACATTTCACTCAACGTTCCGCATGGCAGCGTGTTTGCCATCATCGGCCCGAACGGGGCCGGCAAATCGACGCTGCTCAACCTGATGAGCGGCCTCTATCAGCCGGACCGGGGCCGGATGATCTTCGACGGAATCCATCTCGTCGGCTTGCCGGCCCATAAACGGGCGCGGCTCGGCCTCGCGCGCACATTCCAGAAGCTGCGGCTTTTTAAACAGTTATCTGTGGTCGGCAACGTCATCGCCGCCTCTCACATCCATCACCAGATCCCGCCGTGGCAATACGTCATCCACGGGGGTGCGTTCGCGCGCGATGATGCCCGCTGCCGCGCGGAAGCAGACAAGCTTCTTCGCTTCGTTGGGCTGGAAGCGCGCGCGTCTGTGCTCGCAGCGTCGCTCGCCTACGGCGAGCAGCGCATGCTCGAACTTGCGCGCGCGCTCGCGACCTCGCCACGACTGCTCATGCTCGATGAGCCCGCCGCCGGCCTCAATGCCGCCGAAGTGGAACGACTGCTCGAGCGCATCCGCCTTCTTCGCGCCGGCGGCATGACCATTATCGTCGTCGAGCACAACATGGATTTGGTGATGAAGATCGCAGATCGCGTGCTGGTCATGGATTACGGGCAGCAGCTGTTCGAGGGGACGCCCGCCCAGGTCCAAGCCAGTCCGACTGTCATTGCCGCCTACCTCGGAGCATGACGTGACTGCACTGCTCCGGGCCGAAGGACTTGAACTCGCCTACGGCGAGA
>VAZQ01000302.1 GCA_005883115.1 Alphaproteobacteria bacterium
AGATCAAGATTATCGACGTCTTCATGTGCAAGCTGCGCAAGAAACTCGCTGGCCCGTCGAATTGCAAGGACTACATTGAAACAGTATGGGGCCGCGGCTATGTGCTGCGCGAGCCGCACGCGAACGAGGCGAAACCCGGGATGTCTTTGGCGTCGGACGTTTCACAAAACTTGAATATTTGATTTTAAATCATCGCTGTTTCCCGTCTTTCCGGCGAGTGCGCGAGCTAGTTGAGCAGGCTCGGTATTGCGAGCACGATCCCGGCGTAAAACGCGACAACGCAGGAGAATAATAGGAGATCACTCAGGATTACAGTCACGGATAAGCCGCCTTGCCTAAACACGGCTGCAAAGTCGGTTTGGCATCCCGAGGCTATTTTGTCTGCCCGGTCCTCGACTCTGGAACGGTGAAAAAGTTGCAACGCTGGTTGTGCGCCTCGAAACCTGCAGCAACCGCTGCTGCGCCAAAAGCCGTAGCAAACAATTCCTGACTCAGGGCCAGGGCGGTTCCTCTTTCGACTTCAGAATGATCCTCACCGCTTGGCGCATCGCCAAGTGCGCATCTGGGTAGACGAACCGCCTTCTCGAACGCCGCTTTGCAGCGTGCAGTGCGCTGGCCAACCCGGCCCGAGTCGTTGGCTTAGCCCGCTGTGACCGCTCGCCAGCTCCGCCGAGGGCTGCACTGAGGCGATCCTGCGGCTTCCCGCTACGGTTTCAGCGAGACATGCGTCGCCACGCTAGCCTTGCTCACCTTTACTGCGTTTTCGGGACGGCGCTCCTCCGGAGTTGTTATGACCAGATTCTCGGGCCACGCCGTCACCTTCCGAAGTTGGCCAACAGTCTTTGCAGATACTCCGATATTTCGGTCTACCTCGACCCGCATCTTATCCGGCAACCCACCAAGGGCTATTTGCAGCGCGGCAGTGCTTTTGGGCTTGTATCGCACGACTCCTCCTGTAACTGCCCGATGCCGACTACTCTCCTACGCGGTCTGGTATTGCGCCATCGCAATCACGCCGCGAGTGAGCGTGCTGTTGGGCTGTCGCAGCTCATCCAGAATCGTGAAGTGATTGGTGTTGGCGATCGGTATCAAGTCGCCTAGGACGTGCCCTTGCGACCGGTAGGCATGGTAGTCGCGGCTGCTCGCGATCATGGCCGGCAACTCGCCGGTGCCGTAGGCGATACCCAGCGGCTTGTTGACGATCGGCCGCCGCATAGGCGAGAGCTTCTGGATTTCTTCCTCGCTCAGCTTCACCTTGTCGTTGACATGCGGGGAGTCGCGCAGCGCGCCGAGATCGAACACGCCCGAGATCGCCAGCCCCGCCGCCACCTTGGGATGATCAAGGATGAACGAGGTCAGATGCCCGCCCGCGGACCAGCCGGTGACGATGATGGGCCCCTGGATGCCGTGCTCAGCGGCCTTGGCATTAAGCCAGTCGAACGCGCGTTTCAGCTCATGGTGATCTGCGTCAGGGTCGCCTCCGGCGCCAGCGTGTAGCCGCACAGAGCCGCCGACAAACCACGGGCCAACGGACCCTCGGAGAGGCAGGCAAAGATCTCCTTGCTGCCGCGCTGCCAATAGCCGCCGTGGATGTGAACGAAGCATGGCGCCTGCGGATCACTGGCAGGATATAAGTCCCACTTGTTGCGCTCTCCGTTTCCATACGCCAAGTCGAGGTGCTGCGGGCGCTGCTCGCGCAGCGTCTTCGAAGCTGCGGCCCAGCCTTCGGTTTTCTTGCGCGCGTTGTCGGGGCCTACGTGCTCGACATTGTTGTATGCGAGATTGCGGGCCTCGAGCGACATTGTAATCCAGTCCATTCCGGCAGTGGGGCATTCCTTCGCGCCAAGAGCGGTTGGTGTTGCAATGCTGGCGACAGTCGCCGCCACGAAGGCGCGACGATCAAGCGCTGTCATATGAACCTCCCGGCTTTAGTGAACTCGGGCGGCGGCCAAGCCAGAGATGTGCAACAACATTGCCGACCGAGAAGCCCTAACGCTAGTCCTCCGGCCGAACCATGTAAACCGCTGGGAAAGCCGGCCGTCGTGATGTCAGGGGGCCTGCGCGTCAGATGGTTTTTCGGTTCGGCGCGGCGATTACTCCGAGGTAATTTTGTGATGGGTGCGCTGGTGTGATCCTTAAACGATCCTGTGACCTGCGCCTCCAAACACTATAACAGGTGTGGTCGCTCGCGTACGCGTAAGGAACGGAGTAGCACTGGGTCCGGTGCTTCAGATGTTGCTCGCTCGCACAATGAAGGGAGTAGGTGGTGCGATGTGTTATGGTGCAATAGTTGGATCTCGTCCTCGATCGAACGCACGTTGTCCAGCTCTCTTTTTTATTTTACTGGAGTTTATTTCACGTCTTTGTCAGCCCGCGGCGGGCATCGGGCGGCCCGTCTCCGGACATTGAGACAAGAACTGGCACGCGGTGGAGCGCAGCTATGGCTCGTTCAGCCGAGCGATTCCCTTGCCGTTCGATTCAGATCCAGCGAAAGTACGAGGCGAAGTTTGATAAGGGCCTATTGCGAATCAAATTGCCAAAGCCGGCGGACACCCTGCCGCTTGTGCGATCGAACTGGTCCAAGCCGGGGGCGCTTTGATAGCGGACTGCGCCGACCGCCAGACCAGAAAATGGAATATGCTCGCAAAGCTTCCGGATGGGAGACACAAGCCTCAGAAGATTACGAATCTGGTGGTCAGGAGTTCGAATCTCTTCGGCGCGCCAAGAAGGCCGACCACGGCCCTGTTAGCCGTACCTTCACTGGGATCGTAGAGGTTATAATGATATTGATGACTCAGCGCTCTAACCTCATGACTACGACTGTTCGGGCAGACAATCGTGTCCGAGATATCGAGCAAGCAGCTAGAAATCGGTTTGGTACTGCAGGGTGGCGGTGCGCTCGGAGCCTACGAATGCGGCGCATTGAACGCGCTGCTTGAGCTGATGGACCAATTCGCGGCGCGCGGCCACAAGATCGTGCTCAAGGTTGTGGCCGGAGCGTCGATCGGCTCAATTAACGCTGCCTGCGTGGTTGGCGCGAGGAGTAATGCCGATGCCCGCGCCCGGCTCAACGCGCTGTGGGATGACTTGACGCTGGAAACGCCGCCGTTCTGGACGCACGCGGCACAACGCGATCTCGCCTATTTCGGGCTGCCCGGTTTCTACACGCCTCGCCCCGATTTCTGGGCCGCTCCAACCTGGACCTACGTTTATGATACGCGCCCACTGCTGGTGACGCTCGGCCGCCATGTCGATTTCGCTGCCCTCAACGCAAGCACGACCGCGTTCGCAGTCACAGCGGTCGAGGTCGTAAGCGGCACAATGCGAGCATTCGTCAACCAGCCGCTCGGCAAGATCGCCGCGACCAAGATCGAACCGCGCCACGTGCTGGCGAGCGGCAGCCTACCGCCGGGCTTCCCTTGGACCGAGATCGAAGGCATGCCGCATTGGGATGCCGGTCTCGTCGATAATACCCCGCTCGGCTTGGCCATCGACGCGTTCAATACCGATCCCGACGTCGATCGCATGCTGGTGGTGATGAATCTCTATCCCTTGCGTGCGCGATTGCCGCGCAACCTCGCCGCGGTCGAGGATCGCATGCACGAGCTGAGCTTCGGGAACCGCCTGCGGCAGGATCACGACACGGCGCGGCGCATCAACGCGCTCGTGGAAACGATCGATGATCTTGCCGTCTTGGTCCCGCCCGATGCGCTCGATGAGCGGCTGCGCGCCCGGCTATACGAGGCACGCCGCTACAAGATCATCGACGCGATCGTCAACATCGACATGCAGGACCCTGCCGCAACCCTCATTCCCGCCGCGCAGAATCCAGCCGACGACAAGGATGGAATGCGCGATTTCTCCCCAGAGACCGTGCAGCGTCGACGCCGCGACGGGTTCAAGTTCGCGCACGACATCCTGCGACCTGCATTCGAGAATCGCTGGCGCGGGGAAGCGCTACCTTAAACTCCGCCGCTGAGGCGCGAACCGTTGGGCTACTGACGGCCGCTTCATGGCCGCGACCGCCGATGTGGATCCGCCCATTGCCGTCCCGACGCTTGCTGCGGTCTTGAAAAAATCCCGTAAGGCCCAACGCCTCAACGCCATGACCTTGATGCGGCGGGCGTCGCGCCGCCGACCGACTGGACCGAGCCGCGCAGGCTGCTCGGCTTTTCACGCAGAAACTTGCGGGCTCTGTAAGTTGCCGTGTGCAATGAGTTCTGCTTCGCGTGCGGTCTCGACACCCTCCGAAGGAGACCGCCTTCGGTCGTCGTTTATTCCGATCCCACGCCCAAGCGCAGTTGCAACGCATGTCTTTGCCGTTGTCGTAAGAGAGGAACTTGCCGCCAAGTGGCTCGAGTGCTCAACACCTCGTCAATGATCAACACGTATCCGTGACCTCCGTGAATGGAATCGCATGAGGGTGAGTCTCCTGCGCAGGGAAACAACACGCTCACGTCATCACAGGAGATGGGACGATGTCGATCTCAAATGGGAAGTTATCAGCGAAGGCGACGACGAAGCAGGACAAAATCAATCTCGTCACTTGGCTTCAGCGAGGGTGGAGTCGATCATCTTTCGACATTGGCACGGAGGATAACTTGCCGGCTCTGCTGGGTCGGAGGGCTGAAACCAGGAGTCCTGGACTGCCCCATGCAATGCACTATCTGTTCAACTCGATGCCTTGCGCGTACACGTGGCTCTACCACTAAACGGCACATTACCGATCACGGAATTTTGCGAAGTAGCTGTGGGCCCATTGACCCGGCCGCGCCCAAGATGGCCCACCTGTAAGGCGCCGCTCGGTGGCGCTGAATCAATGCGCGGCAAGTACCTGGCAGGTTGATCCCTTTGTCACGGGACCGCTACGATTGGTGGTGCAGGACTTCGGCGCGGGAACCGAAAATCTAATCTCGATCGCCGCCGTAGATATTCCATGCCGCCTCAGCGGCCGCATAGTTGGCATTCGTGTGATCATGGATCTACGTGAGACTGCCGACAAGGATTTGCCGCTCCGTGACGATATCCGTCTCCTCGGCCGCATTCTTGGCGATACGGTCCGCAGCCAGGAAGGCGAGCCTGTCTTCGCGATCGTTGAGCACATTCGCCGGACCTCGATCCGCTTCCACCGTGATGAAGATGAAGCTGCGCGGCACGAGCTCGAGGCGACATTGAATGGCCTCTCGTGTGGTCAAAGCATCCAAATCGTTCGAGCTTTCAGCTACTTTTCACAGCTCGCCAACATCGCCGAAGACCAACATCACATCCGGCGGACTAGAGCCCACGCGCTGGCCGCTTCGGCACCGCGCGAAGGCACCATGGCGCACGCGCTTACTCGCGCTCGTGATGCGGCCATTTCCCGATCTAAGCTGGAGAACTTCTTCACGAATGCCATCATTTGCCCGGTACTCACGGCCCACCCGACGGAGGTGAGGCGGAAGAGCACGATCGATCGTGAGATGGAGGTGGCGCACCTACTGGCGGAACGCGATCGCGTTCGGCTCACCCCCGAAGAGACGGCGGCAAACGAAGAGGCGTTGCGTTGCGCTGTGCTCACGCTGTGGCAGACCAGCATGCTGCGCGGGAGCAGAGTCAAAGTCACAGACGAGGTAGCTAACGGGCTTTCCTACTACGATTACACTTTTCTGCGCGAGCTGCCTCGCTTCTACGCGGCGCTGGAAGACCAACTCGCTTCGACCGATCCCGCCTGGGACGGCTTCGAGCTACCTTCTTTCCTGCGCGTTGGAAGCTGGATCGGCGGTGACCGCGACGGCAATCCTTTCGTCACAGCCGAGGTGCTGCGACAATCGTTGGGAATGCAGAGTGAGCGGGCGCTCAAATTCTATCTGGATGAGGTGCATCTTTTAGGCGGCGAACTATCGCTCGATGCGCGGCTGATCACTGTGTCAAATCAGCTGAAGGATCTCGCGGAGCGCTCGCCTGATCGCTCGCCGCACCGCCGCAACGAACCTTATCGTCTAGCCGTGTCGGGTATCTATGCGCGCTTGGCCGCGACGGCGCGGGCGTTTGGGCATGCGGAGGCATCGCGCCACGCAATAGGTGAGGCGCCGCCTTACGCCGGGGCCGCCGAATTTGTTGCCGAACTCGGCATTCTTTATCGTTCACTCACGACCAATGGCTCTGCGATGCTGGCGCGTAGTCGGCTGCGCAGCCTGCGTCGCGCGGCCAACACTTTCGGCTTCTATCTCGCGGGCATCGATCTGCGCCAGAATTCCGAGGTGCATGAGCGCACGGTGGGCGAGCTGTTCGAGATGGCTTGCACTGCCTCGAACTATGCCGTCCTCCCCGAAGCTGCCCGCATCTCCCTCCTGCGGGAGGAGTTCAAGACCGCGCGACTGCTTTCTTCGCCTTTCCTGCGCTATTCCGCGGAGACGGCCTCGGAGCTGACAATCCTTCGCGAAGCCGCCGACGCGCACCGACGTTACGGCAAGGCCGCCGTGCCCAACTACGTGATCTCGAAGACGAACGGGGTTTCGGACGTTCTCGAGGTAGGGCTGCTCCTCAAGGAGGCAGGACTGTTGCGGCCGCGTGATCACGAGCTCGACGTGAACATTGTCCCGCTGGTCGAGACGATCGCCGATCTACGCAACTGCGGCAGCATAATGGACGAACTCCTCGCCATCCCGGAGTACTTTTGCCTCCTGGAAGGTCGCGATCGCGCACAGGAGGTGATGCTCGGTTACTCCGATAGCAATAAGGATGGTGGCTTCCTGACCTCGGGCTGGGAACTCTACAAGGCAGAAATCGCGCTCATCGACACATTCCGCCGTCATGGGATCACGCTACGTCTGTTCCATGGCCGCGGCGGATCCGTCGGCCGTGGCGGCGGCCCAAGTTATCAGGCCATCCTCGCGCAACCCTCGGGGGCGGTGCAGGGGCAGATCCGCATCACAGAACAGGGCGAGGTGATCGCCGCGAAATATTCGCAATCAGATGTGGGTCGGCGAAACCTCGAGATTCTTGCCGCCGCCTGCCTGGAGGCGACGCTCCTGCAGCCAGACCAAGCGGCGCCGCTCGAGAAGTACTTCACGGCCATGGAGGAACTCTCCACCTATGCCTATCGAGCTTATCGGAACCTCGTATACGAGACGGCTGGGTTCGATCGGTACTTCTGGGAATCGACCGTCATCGGAGAAATCGCCAATCTAAATATCGGCAGTCGTCCCGCGTCACGCCAAAACTCGACGCGCCTCGAGGACCTGCGCGCTATCCCTTGGGTCTTCGGGTGGTCGCAATGTCGGCTCATGCTGCCCGGCTGGTACGGGTTCGGAACGGCGGTCAAAGCCTGGCTTGCGGCGCGACCGCAGGACGGCATGAAGATATTACGCGAGATGTACCGCGAGTGGCCGTTTTTCCAAACTCTGCTTTCGAACATGGATATGGTGCTGGCGAAAACCAATATCGCAATTGCCTCACGCTACGCGGAGCTCGTCGAGGACACGGAACTGCGCGAAGCCATCTTTCCGCGGCTGCGTGCGGAATGGCATTCCACGATTGAAATGCTGCTCGCAATCACCGGCCAGCAAGCATTGCTCGAGCAAAATCCTTTGCTGGCGCGCTCGATTAAGAACCGCTTTCCCTACC
>VAZQ01000303.1 GCA_005883115.1 Alphaproteobacteria bacterium
ATCCTTCGAAAGCAACTTCGAGTACCAGGCCCTGGTCGGGTTCGTGCACGACTTCGCGTACCGGGCCGAATCGCCCCACGGTGTTGCGGCGCACGAACCGGTCGATGCGAGCGAGCTCCTCGTCGGTAAACCCGAAATATGCCTTGCCGACTGGTACCAGCACGTCGCCTTCCTCGCCCTTGGTCCAGACTCCAAATGTGTAATCCGAATAATATGATGAGCGCTTGCCGTGACCGCGCTGCGCGTACAGCAAAACTGCATCGATGATGAACGGATCGCGCTTCCACTTCCACCACGGGCCCTTGGGGCGGCCCGGCACATAAGGCGCGTCGCGCCGCTTAAGCATGATGCCCTCGACTGCATCGGCATCGGCGTCCGCGCCCGCCGCGGCGGGATTTTGGCGGGCGACGATGAGATCGTCCCAAGCCGCAAAGGCTACTAGAGGCGAGAGATCGACCCGCGGCTCGTGCAAGCGGGCAATGAACTGTTCCAGCCGCGCTCGACGTTCGATCAACGGACGCTCGCGCAAGTCCTCTTCGCCATCAACGAGCAGGTCGTAGGCGCGCAGATGCGCGGGAAATTCGGTCAGCAGCGCCGGGCTCACGGTTTTGCGGTTGAGCCGCTGCTGCAACACGTTGAAACTCTGTACACGTCCCTGCCGCATGATCAGGAGTTCGCCATCGATAGCTCCCGGCAGCCGCAAAGCATCGATTAGGTCGGGGAAGCTACCCGAAATATCCTCGCCGGTGCGCGAGTAGAGGCGCGCGGTCAGTCTGCCGTCCTCGCTTCGGCCAGCAACGGCCTGGACACGAATGCCATCCCATTTCCATTCGGCCATAAAATCTTTGGGATCGAGGCCGATGAGATCGCCGTCCTCCAGCGCATGGGCGAGCATCGCGGGCCGGAACGGGGCAGGATCATGGCTCGCCGGCTTCTCACTGCGGCCTTCCAGCCAGGCAAAGAGTTCGACATAGGGCGGCCGCATCTCAGGCCAAATCAGTTCGATCTCGTGCGGTTCTTTGTCGCCGAGTGCGGCGACGGCAGTCTTGGCAAGACGCACGGAGACGCCAATGCGCAATCCGCCAGTCACCAACTTGAGCAGCGCCCAACGGCCTGTCTCGTCCAATTGATCGAGCCAACGCGCGAGTTGTCCGGGCAGCTGCGTCTTGCCGAGGGAGGAGAGGGCGGTGATAACCGAAGACAGCAACAGCTCACCATGCTTTGGGGTATCTCTGCCAGCCGCAGTTTCCTGCGCGCCAGAGGGCGTGACGTTGCATGGCTGCGGCGATCCACTGGCTCCCGTGCGCGGGACCCACATGAGCGCGACGGTCTCGGAGAGATCGCCGACATAATCGTAAGACAATTCGAACAGTACCGGATCGACCCGTTCGGCAATTAGCGCGCGGATCACGCTCGGCTTTGCGTGCTGGAAACTGAGCGCGCCCGTAAGCGCCGCGAGTGCAAAGCCGCGTTCAGGATCGGGCGTGCCGCGGAAATAATCCGTCATCAGCCGCAGCTTGTTGTTGCGACCGGGTTCATAGGCAAGGCGATCGAGCAACGCGGCGAACCGGTTCATCACGCCTCGCCAAGATTTTCGATCGCACCGCCGGTCTCATCTTCGTCCCCGTAGCCGACGATATCGAGCGGTCGCGCTTGCAACCCTTGGCGCGTGCTCCAGTGCACCAGCGCCTCCTCTTGGCCGTGTGTAACCCAGATGTCCGATGCTCCGGTCGCGGCAATCGTCGCGGTCAGCCCGCTCCAGTCGGCGTGATCCGAAATTACCAGCGGCAATTCGACGAGATGCTGACGCGCGCGCGTCCGCACGCGCATCCATCCCGAGGCAAAGCAAGTCACCGGGTCGGGGAAACGTCGCGACCACAAATCCTTTAATGTCGCGGGAGGACAGAGCGTGATACTGCCGGCAAGGTCCGCCTTCTTCGCATCGCGTGCGAGTTCGACCCGTCCGAGGTCGACGCCGCGGCTGCCATAGTAGCGGGTAATCTTCTCCATCGCGCCGTGCATATAGATCGGTTGGTCATATCCGACCTGCCGGATCATCGCGATCACGCGCTGCGCCTTGCCGAGAGGATAGGCACCGACAAGATGCGCTCGGTCGGGAAACAGGCGAACTGAATGGAGCAGCTTCGCGATTTCGGCGTGAGGATTGCCGTGCCGAAAGACGGGTAGTCCGAACGTGGCTTCGGTGACGAATACATCGCACTGAACAAGCTCGAAGGCTGTGCAGGTCGGATCCGCGATGTTCTTGTAGTCGCCAGAGGCGACGACGCGCAGGCCGTTTGCCTCGACCGCCACTTGCGCCGAGCCAAGCACGTGGCCAGCGGGGTGGAAGGTCACGCGTGCGGCCCCAAGCGTGATGGTCTCGCCGTACCGGATGGCCTGCACGGCACCTGCGAAACTTTCGCCGTAGTGCAAGCGCATGAGATCGAGTGTCTCCTGAGTGGCAAGCACGGCGCCGTGTCCGGCCCGCGCGTGATCGGAGTGGCCGTGAGTGATCACAGCTTTGTCCACGGCGCGCGTAGGGTCGATATGGAAGCCGCCAATCTTGCAGCAAATGCCGGCGGGCGTTCGCAGGAGAATATCTTCGGCACGCATGACCTTGAGATATGATGCAAATCAGACAATGACAGGTGGACGCGACGTCTCGCCACTTGCGGTGCCGGTAATGCTCGAAATCGGCTGCGAATTGATCCATGGCGAAGCATCCGAAGCGCTGCTGGCAGAAGCGGAGGCGCAACTCGTGAAGGAGGCGATGCGTGAGGGGGATGCGCGGGCAGGGAGCGCTAACGGCGTTACGGCGTGTTGACGGCGAGACCGGAACTGCGCGCGCGTATCTGCAAGGCGCAACAGAGGTCACCCTCGCTGGTGTCGCGGTCGTGGTCGATTGCGACGGCGCGCTCTATTGGCCCGATGAAGGTGTCCTGGCCATCGCCGATTTACATCTGGAAAAGGGCTCGAGCTTCGCCGCGCGAGGCGTGCCGCTGCCACCGTATGATACGGCGGCGACGCTGGCACGGCTTGTGCTCCGCGTCGGCCGCTGCGTGCCGCGCACGGTGATCGCTCAGCGACAGCTTTCACGACCGAGATGGGCCTGTCCGCATGGGGCGGCGGCGGATCGCGCCGCGCTCGTCGCGCTCCAACGCGGGCGCGATTGGATCTGGATTGCCGGCAACCACGATCCTGATCCGGCCATCGGGATAGGTGGCAGTTTCGCCCCGATGC
>VAZQ01000304.1 GCA_005883115.1 Alphaproteobacteria bacterium
AGGGCGGCGGTCGCGTGCGGGCGCAACACGACGATCTTGGAGTCTACACAGCGGAGTTCGAAGCCCCGGATCGCCTGCTGTTCTGCGATAACGAGAGCAACTTCGCGCGACTGTTCGGCGTGAGCGGCGCCCAAGGATACTTCAAGGACGCGTTCCACGACTATGTGGTTCACGGCCGCAGCGACGCGGTCAATCCGGCAGGCGAAGGCACCAAGGCGGGCGCGCTTTATGTGCGCGCGATTGCTCCCCGCGCGTCGACCACCATCCGCGTGCGACTGCGCGTGGGCGAGCCGCGCACGCGAGCCTTCAGCGGCTTTGACGATATCCTCGCGCAGCGCATGGGCGATGCTGATGCCTTCTACGGCGCTTTGCAAAAAGGCATTGCGGATGAGGACATGCGGCGCATCCAGCGCCAAGCGTTCGCCGGCATGCTGTGGAGCAAGCAGTTCTACGACTTCAACGTGCGGCGCTGGCTCGAGGGCGACCCGCTCCAGCCGCCGCCGCCTGAAGGCCGCAACCATGGCCGCAACAGCGGCTGGGCGCATCTCATCGCCGCCGACATCATGTCAATGCCGGACAAGTGGGAATATCCCTGGTTCGCCGCCTGGGATCTCGCTTTTCACTGTGCCACGCTTTCACTCATCGATGCGGATTTTGCCAAGGCGCAGCTGCTGCTCCTCTGCGAGGTGCGGCTGATGCATCCGAACGGCGAGTTGCCGGCCTACGAATGGGCGTTCGGCGACGTCAATCCGCCGGTGCACGCCTGGGCCGCCATGCGCGTATTCGAGAACGACCGCAACCAATCGGGCGGCCGCGGCGATTTCGAATTCCTGGAGCGCGTCTTCCACAAGCTGCTGCTGAACTTCACTTGGTGGGTGAACCGAAAAGATCCCGACGGCATGAACATCTTCGAGGGCGGCTTTCTCGGCCTTGATAACATCGGGGTATTCGATCGTTCGCGCCCGCTGCCCACCGGCGGCAATATCGAGCAATCCGACGGCACCGCGTGGATGGCGATGTTCTGTCTCAACATGCTGCGCATGTCGTTCGAGCTAAGCCGACACGACCCCGCGTACGAGGACATGGCGCTCAAGTTTCTCGACCATTTCCTGCAAATCGCTGGCGCCATGACGGACATGGGCCAGGAGGGAATCGGTCTGTGGGATGACCAGGACAATTTCTTCTATGACGTGTTGTCGATGCCATCCGGAGACAAAATCCCGATGCGGCTGCGCTCAATGGTAGGCTTGATCCCGCTGTTTGCGGTCGGCTGCGTCGAGGAGAATGCAGTCGATGATATGCCCGAGCTTTGGCACAAGTTCGAGCTCTACCGCGACCGGCGGCCGGACCTCGTGAATCAGGTGTCACGCTGGAATCAGCCGGGGGCAAAGGGACGGCGGCTGATTGCGCTGGTGCGCGCCTTCCGCATGACGAAGTTATTGCGGCGCATGCTCGACGAGACGGAATTTCTTTCACCCTATGGCGTGCGAGCCTTGTCGCGCGTGTACCGCGATCATCCGTTCGATTTCGCATACGATGGCGCGCACTACCGCGTGCGCTATGAGCCCGGCGAATCGGAGAGCGGCATGTTCGGCGGCAACTCGAATTGGCGCGGGCCGATCTGGATGCCAGTGAATTATATGCTGATCGAGAATCTGCGCCGGTTCCATCTTTTCTACGGCAACGGGCTCAAGATCGAATGTCCCACCGGCTCCGGCGTCATGCTGACGCTCGAGGAGGTCGCGGACGAGCTGTGTCGCCGCCTGCTCAAGCTTTTTTTGCGCGGTCCCGACGGACGACGGGCGGTGTTCGGCCGCTACGAGAAATTTCAAACTGATCCGCACTTCAAAGATTACATCCTGTTCCACGAATATTTCCATGGCGATAATGGCCGTGGCTGCGGCGCATCGCACCAGACCGGTTGGACCGGGCTGATTGCCAACCTGATCAGCCAACTCGCAGAGCAATCCAACACTCCCGCGGCGGCGCGCGCGGAACAGGTTTCCGGTGAACCCGTTCACGGGTGAGAGGCTGTCAACTCACCCAAATGCTTCGAGGACAAAAGCATGTCGCTGAAGAACAAGGTTGCCATCGTTACTGGCGGTAACAGCGGTATAGGCCAGGCCATCGTGCTGGAGCTCGCGCGCCAAGGTGCGAGCGTCGTCATCGACTACGTGGCGCATCCGGAAGCGACCGAGGCGCTCGAGCGCGAGATCTGCAAGCTCGGCAATCAGTCGCTGGGCGTCGAAGCCGACGTGAGCAAGCTCGCTGACCTCCAGAAGCTGATCGATGCGGCGGTCGGCAAGTTCGGCCGGCTGGATATCATGGTCAACAATGCGGGCATCGAAACGCGTACGTCGGTCCTTGATACGACGGAGGCGCAGTACGAGCGCGTGATGGCGATCAACCTCAAGAGCGCGTTTTTCGGCACGCAAATCGCCGCCCGGCAGATGATTAAGCAGGGCGGCGGCGGCCGGGTCATCAATATCACCTCGGTGCACGAGGACTGGCCGATGCCGGGGAACACGCCGTATTGCCTCGCCAAGGGTGGTATGCGAATGCTCACGCGTACCGCGGGGGTCGAGCTCGCCAAGCACGACATTCTTGTCGTGGGCGTCGGGCCGGGCGCGGTGGCGACTCCGATCAATCTCAGCACCATGAACGATCCGGCGAAACTCGCGCAGCTCAATGCTGCCATACCGCTCGGGCGCATGGCGCGCCCGGAGGAGATTGCGAGTGTTGTTGCATTTCTTGCCGGTGCCGGCGCCAGCTATCTCACCGCCACCACCATTTTCACGGACGGCGGCATCATGCAGAGCAGCGTCGGGCTATAAATGATCCAACAGTGCAGTGCGATCACGTGTCCCGGACACGCCGTTAAGCCAACAGATGCGAAGCGAAGATGAATCTGCGCTTCGACATCATCATCATCGGCAGCGGCGCGGGCGGCGGCACCCTGGCGCGACACCTCGCGCCGTCGGGGAAGAGCATCCTCATTCTCGAGCGCGGCGATTGGCTCAAGCGCGAGGCGGAGAACTGGAACGCGGCAGCCCTGTTCGTGGAGAACCGCTACATCTCGCCGGAGCGCTGGTACGATCGCCACGGCCGGCCGTTTCAGCCGCAAGTGCATTATTTCGTCGGCGGCGCCACAAAACTGTTCGGGGCGGCGCTCTACCGGCTGCGGGAAAAAGATTTTGGCGAGCTCAGGCACTACGACGGCATCTCGCCGGCGTGGCCAATCAGCTACGCGGAGTTCGAGCCGTATTACGCCAAGGCCGAGGAGATGTACCACGTCCATGGCTTGCGCGGGCATGATCCGACCGAGCCTCC